>JANLFJ010000003.1 GCA_024655825.1 Peptococcaceae bacterium
TGAAACTTGCTTTTGGGCTCCAGGCAACGGTTGATGGCCATTACCTCTGCGAAGGGCAGGTCAGTAAAAAAGTTGTCCAGTCCCCAATACTGCCAGAAATGATGCAACAGCGCTACATCCAAAAACCGATAGTGGGTTTTGGCTACTACATCTGACAACCTACCAACAAACACATCTTCGTTTTGAGTAACCTTAAGGATCAGCCTGATTCGCTGGGCTTGGTTCTCGGTTAAAGACCCTAAATTCCAGATATTCCGGTGTTTAACCTTACCGTCTTCCCGATAAGATTCAGTCAGGGCATAGCTTTCGTAGACCTTGCCTTTAAAGGTTTTGGTAGCTCGTTTGAGGAACATCACAAACCTCCGCTAGTATAATTCTATACTACGATTATACTAGAAAAGGCCGGTAATTACAATTATCTTAGGAGTCAATATCTGTCGTTATACCGCATATTCTATACTACAACCAGTTCGTTTCGTAGCCGTGTATCCGTGATTTATAAGGGTTTGGTAAAATATGTCGCCAAACTCGGGTTTTAACCAATCATAAATTTGGGCAGCGGTTATTTCACGATAAGTCCGCAACCATGAGATAATCAACTCTTTGTGTTGCTCAAGACTGGATTTCTTAGCCGGTTCGAGGATTGTCTCCTGAAACTCATCAGGTGTCATATCCCAGTATTTCTTAACAGTATTACGATGAATCTGTAGCAGTTTTGCCACTTTACGCTGCTTGAAACCTTCACTTTTCATTACCTGAATTTTACTGTACATGTGCCACCTCTTAATCATTTTTCGCCTCCCATAATATTACTTTTTTGGTTCCGCACCAATTAAGATAATACCATGAAAAGCCATAATATTTGCCATTACTGGCTTATTTTAGTGGCACACTTTTCATTAGCGTTTTTGGTACACTTTATTTTAGCATTTACACATAGGCTTTCCGACGGTCTCGTTTCCGTCCCCTTACGGGGTTAATAAGGTTCAAATCCCTCGAAGACGATTTTGGAAAGCCGATATATGTCGTTTCCGTCCCCTTACGGGGTTAATAAGGTTCAAATCCCTCGAAGACGATTTTGGAAAGCCGATATATGTCGTTTCCGTCCCCTTACGGGGTTAATAAGGTTCAAATTCTACAGCTACCAACTCAAAGATGTTCTAAAAGCCGTTTCCGTCCCCTTACGGGGTTAATAAGGTTCAAATCGAAAGCGAGAAGCCTGACAGAATTATCATCTTTTGTTTCCGTCCCCTTACGGGGTTAATAAGGTTCAAATAGAAGGAGGGGGAGGAGTAATATGTCAATTAGTTTCCGTCCCCTTACGGGGTTAATAAGGTTCAAATCCTGCCGTTGCAATCACCTGCCGGAGTAAGCCTCAAAATTCGTTTTGCGGCTTATGCATCGATATTCATAATGCTTGCTCAGATTTTTGCCCCAAAACCTTGGTTTTTCCAATAAAATCAAAGTGCGGCTCATACTCATGATTTTTCTCTCCATATTCAATAAGTTGAATTTTTTTACACGACTATCACTTCATCAACTTCTGTTTTTTGGATATTTCCCCAAACCTGGACGTCAGCATTTCCAGCTAAGCGGTAAATCCTAAGCAAATCATCATCGGTCACATATTTGCTTATCCCTTGAATCAGTTTTTTATGGGTTTTTGAGTCAAGGATACATTCAAAGGCGGACTTTTGAACACGAAAACCAAAGCTTTTCAAATATTTGGCCAGCCTGTTCCTTCTTTTGTTATCAATAACGTCATATATAACTACCACCAGGTACTTGCGCTTTTCTTCCGGTTCCGTTTCATCAAACAGAAAATAGTCTTCAAAAAGCTTAACCTCCACCTTGTACACCTCCTTAACGCAAGCGGACCGGATGATAGTAGTCAATGTTATTATTTTCTATACAACTGGCCAATACTCCTGCCTGGTGCTGGATAGCCCGTCGGTAGCTCATGCGTTGATTTGCGTAGGGGAGGTAATTGGCTTCACTGCGGATTTTTTCTTCAAAATATTTGATGAATTTGTGGAGAGCTTTTTTCTCTAACAACACTGCGCCGGTTTTCTTATCTGTGGTAAAATCTTCAGGCACAAGGCTGCCTCCTTGAACAATGCTCATTACCAAGGAATCTGCAATCACGGGCCGCCATTCCTCAATAAGATCGCTGGCTAATGCTGGATGGCCCTGCCTGTCCTGATGCATCAACCCGGCGTAAGGATGAAGCCCTTTATTCACAACTGCAGTATATGTTTCATATAACAGCAACGTATAACCCAAACTAAGCAAAGAATTAAACGGATCCAAAGGCGGCATCCGGCTTCGCCCTGAAAAAGCGAACCTCCTGTTGACCATAAGCGACAGAGCTTTGAAATAATGCCGGGAAGCCGCCCCCTCATAGCCCATGATTTGGGCAATAGTTACTGCTCTCAAAACAGCATCTTCCAAAAGCAGCATCTGGGAGATGTGTTCATTTACGGCGGCATTTTCGATATGGCGGTTATACCGTCGCAGTACAACCACCTGGTTGGGGATTTTTGCGGCAACAACTTTGGCAGAGAATTTTAAGCAGAAGTCCTTGTCGTCACCCGCCCTGAACTGCTCTCTCTGTCGAATGATGTTGACATGTTTGGTCGATTCCAGGCGGCCATAGAACAGGCCGGATTTGGACAGAAAGGTTACAGGGATACCTTTTTCCAGCAGTTCAGCCGAGCACGATGATGTCATTTGCGCCGAACCCATCAGAACTACACCTTCCAATAATTCCAAAGGTATGCTGACATTCAGCCCGCCGCGTTTTTCGGCAATAATCCGGCCTTCTTCTATCCTGATTCTTGTATCAGGCTCACAGACATACAAAAAGCTCATAAAGACCTCTCCAGTTCACCGGAGATTTTTGCATTGATGGTATCAAAGATGTTGAAAATCTCCTGCTTACATCGAGATTTAAAGACAACCGCAATCAGTTTTTCCAATTTTTTAACGATCTTACTGCTGTTCATACCCACTTGTTCATGAATATCTTCTTCCAAAACTCCACAAAGGCTGTGAGCAGCTGTGTTCCTTTCTTCTTTATTGAGGTTTTCCATCGCCAGCAGGAAATCGCTAAAAGATTTGATTTGACTGTCCGCATTTCTTTTTAAAAAATAGCTGATCAGGCAGTTTTGCAATTTTATATTGACATGGCTGTTATCACGATATTCTCCATTGTAGTATTCATCAATGTATTTTAGCATTCTTTGATCATAGTCCTTGATCTTATGCCTTCTGACCACCTTCTCTGGTTCCTTTTTAGGTCCTTTGGTTCTTTGGGGTTTATAGCGCTCTTCAATTATTGTATCAATTGAAAAGCCTAAGCAGTATTTAAGAAAGAGGCCTTGCAGCTCTGTGACGAGCGGGTTCAGCCGGAGAACAAAGTCCGTTAAATGCCCGGTTTTTTGCAGCAGCTTAATCGCGTTAAAGTATTCGCATACTTTCTTGCAATCTTTATCCAACTCCGGATAGCGTGCCAATGCTTTAGCAACAGCAAACTCCGGGCTATCGGATGCTGGATCCAGGTTTTTCTTGCAGTCCGCAAATTTGAGCAATGCCATTACCGACGAATCCTCTTCAGCCCCGTAGCTTCTTAGAATCTGAACGGCCTCCGCATAGTTGTATTTTTTTATCAATACCTGCACCTGCCCTTTGGCCAAGGTGCGCTTAAAGCTTATGATGTCTGGGAGCACACAGCGGTTGGGAGCGTCTGGTTCGTTATCAAGGTTGTCCTGAAACTCCCGTTCCACATCGTACTCTCTTCCCCCCGCCTTGCTCTCGTTAGCTTTGGCGGCCGGAGTGATCACCTGCACCGGGATTAATGGTTTTGACGACACAACGGTCTCCAGACAGAGCATGGCCATCATCTGGGGTGTACCCGAGCTGACGTTCAACAATATTTTGTCTTTTGGGTATTGTTGAGCGATTTCTTCCAAATGTTTGCTGAAGATGCCGATAAACGCATCGAAGTCATGAGGGTTTTCGATATGAGAGAATATCAGCTTAATATCAACGGGGTGAGCCAATTTCTCGCCCAGGAACTTTACTCCCCTGGAAAAGCGCCGGTCTTTTTCCTCCCGCATCCCCATTTCCTGCGACAGGAAAATATAGACGGTGTGCGGCCGGTAATGCCTGATGATGTGAAGCATCGGCCCGTCATAATTATCCCGGACAGGATCCGTGGAACCCGTACAGGAAAACAAAACATAATCATTCAATGCCCATCGCCCCCATTCCCAAGGCTGTTTTAATGCCGAGACCGGACCATTCACCATAACTGAAAAGCAGATTGGCCAGGCTGACCATGGTTTCCGGCCCGCTAATCACTAATTCCAGTTTCCCGATAAACGAAGGGATTTTTATTCCTTCGAGGGAATAGCTGGTGCTTCGCAGAGAATAATTTCTGATCCTGGTATTTTGCGAGAGGTGCCGGAGGGCTTCTTCATTTTTTAATGAAAAATCATCAGCAAAGGCGTCATATTTATTCATCAGGCTTTGATAGATTAAAGCAAGGTCCGGAAAAATCATGTATTGGTTGGCCGATTTAAAGGAGCAGGGAGTGAGAAACCTGATTTTAACAATTCTTCTTGGGGTTTGCTCCAGATAGAATTTCCTGGTCAGTTCCCGGTAAGTTACGGGCGGCGTTTCCTTTTTGTCCTTGATGACCAGTTTTAAATCCTTATCCTTGATGATTAACTCAGTCAGGTCGTCCTTCAAGAGAGGCTCGCCTATACCCTGCCAGGCCTGTTCGGTCAAGGTGTTGACGATCCAGACCCAGGTCTTTCCTCCTTCGCCGCAGCCAAGGAACTGGCTGAAGGGTTTAAGGCCGCTTTCGTGAAGGTGCGCAGCATAGCTGCGCTCAACTCTTTCCATCAGGATCCCATGGAAAAGCGACGCCATGTTGTAATTGCATTTTTCTTCCCTGCCAGGCTCCAAGACAATTTTAATTGTTCTCAGCATGATCAGCTCTCCCTGATCCGGCAAATACCCATAAACATGTCCTTCCCGTTGACTCTTGCCACCTTCAGCGCCCGGGGAGAGAGCGGGCGGTCCTGGAAATGCTTGTGTCTGGGGAAAACCATCTGCATGACTTTTTTCGACAATTCGTTGGCCTTCTTGGGGTCCGCCGCCAAGGAGGAAATGACGGATTTGGAATGGTAGCCGGCCCCTCCCCCCATAATTAACACTCCTTTGCCGCTGTCCTTCAGCGCTTCTCCAGGCAGGAATTTCATGCTGCCAGGCCAAACGGAAATAACGCCGGCTGAGCCAAAGAGCGCTTCAAACCTTTTTTGCAGACACACGGCAATATCGTCAAAGGTTGTAATCCCATACTCCATCTTGATCTTGAAGGAATCGATGGTTAAGGAAAACTCCACTTCGGTCCCCGGCCGGGCGCATTCCCGGTAAAGAGGCAAAGCCCCTGCTCTCTCGTCCTCGCCCTTCAACCGCCCGTCTACCAGGGATAGGTCTCTCTTCTTAACCAAAACCAGGCTTTCCGGGGGAAAGGGAGTAGAATCGCTGACGGAGATGCCGGCCATCCCTTTGAAATCTTCCAGGCGGCCGTTAATATGTTTCCGGTAGTCCAACAGGTTTTTCTCTATTTCTTGGCCCAGCCTTTCAACATCCTTCTTCTTATATTTGCCGTCGCTTGCTCCTCCCAGGATGGCCTCCATTTTTTGAAGATATTTCTGGTTTGGAGCGGCCTCCCTGTGCAGGAGAGAGGCTACGACCGCCGTGCGCAGGGCGCCCTTGATGCTGCTTCCCGGAATATAGGGAAGGCCGGCCGTATTCTTAATAAAACCGTGGATGTCATTGGTTTTAAAATCAGGGTGTTCCGCCGTGGAATAAACTACCTTGCTGACCTGTTTAAACACTGCTACCGCCCGGTTTTTGATGCGGTACTCTTTTTCTTTCAGCCATCTAAAAGTGTCAAACCCTCCATCTTTTGCCTTCTGCTGGATGAAAGCAGCGTATTCATTAAACAGCCCTGTGGACAGCAAATAATTGATCCATTTCCGCTCGTCCAAAACATAAACCTTTTTTTCGTCAGGCACAAAGGCATAGTTAAGCCTGGTAAGCTTAGTGCTGTCCCCTCCGCCCACAAAAAGGGGAGTAATTACCTGCAACTTGAGGCGATAGTTGGTTTTGCCGGCCAGGCTCATATCTTCACCCCCAGATACATCCCTTTTCCGTACCGGTAGACCGGGTGACCGCCGCGGTCAGAAACGTCAAGCACCTGCCCTTTGATTCGTTCCGGGAAGCAGGCCCCGGCAGCAAACATCACCACCGGTTTTCTTTTTAGCTGGGCTGCGGCGTAGGTCTGAGAAGCCACAAAACCGGTTCTGCCCACCAGGGTATAATACGAGTTGTCCTGTTTGACGATGCTCAGTTCGTCCTTGGCAGGAGCCAACACAGACAAGGACATATACAGCCCCACCTCTTCCGTCAGCAGCTCATCAAGGATGCAATCGCTGTCATAAAGGCCTGTCTCAAAGGAGTCCTTGACCAATACAAATTTCCCCAGCCCGCTGCTCTTTTTGCCGCCGATACCGGATAGCCCCAGACTCTCCATGACCTTATCAAGCCTCACCCTCCACTCTTCGGAGACCCCAAGGATGAAATACAGGCCGCTGTTTTTACGAAAGCAGTATGCCGAGACCGGGTAAGGCATGGTCTCCTCTTCCCGGGCTGTCTTCGCCCGGTAAAGAAGCGTTTCATAGGCAAAACTCTCTTGTTCCTGGAGCCAGGGCAG
This sequence comes from Peptococcaceae bacterium, assembly GCA_024655825.1. Classification (NCBI taxonomy): domain Bacteria; kingdom Bacillati; phylum Bacillota; class Clostridia; order Eubacteriales; family Peptococcaceae; species Peptococcaceae bacterium. The sequence continues at coordinate 6,788 of JANLFJ010000003.1, forward strand.
TTCTCCACCCCGGCGAAGAAAACCAAGATACGCCCTAAACTTGCTGGCCGGGATATAATCCAGCTTTTTCAGGGACTTTTTGTCGGTCTTTCCTTCTTCTTCCCCGTCCTGCTTAATATATGGGGGTATGGCCGGCTTTGGCAGATAAAGCTCCTGCCCTGACCAGGGAAACAAATCAGAGAGCAGGAACAGGCCGCTTTGGGCAGCCTCAATCAATTCGCCACATCCCTGCACTCCGTAAACATTTATCCATTCCTGGCAAATGGCGCTAAAAAGGGTGTCGGCATGGCAGGCCATCCTGCTTTGCGCCAGCACGGCTCCGGCCCTGTCGCCGCCAAAGCGGACCGGGGTCAGAAACTCCATCTTGTATAGATAGTGCTTCATCATATGACCACGCCGTTTCTGCCGTTCTGGAAGGCCTCTTCCGCCTTTGTTCTGACGTCAAAGCCTAAAGCCTTTTTGCCTGAAACCTGGGCGTAGTCCTTATATTCCAGTGTTATTCCCGCGAATTCAACCCGCCCGCAGCCCCTGCTGCCGTGGCCCCCGATGTAATCATCCTGGAGCAAGGAAATCCCGCAGCCCAGGTGCCGCATGTCTTCCTCCAGTTCTTCGGGCTTTTCCAGGTTGTAAACCAACTTAAAAGCGAATTCCGCTCCGGCCGGCACCCGCTCCATTTGGCGGGGATTGGCTATTCCGCTGAGACGGGGGATGGTGTTTTCAAATTTGATTTCGGTCAAATAAAGGTCGGTGTCCATTTTTTTCAGTCGTTCTAAGCTCTCCTTTGTCATGAAAGCATCATAAAACTGCAGCCGGGAGAGGAAGAGCTTTTCGCCGCTGCTGCCGAAAAGGCGCAAAAGCTTATCGTCCTCGTCCTTGAAATCCTTCAACTGCCCTTCCCGCGCATAAACCCGGGCCAAAAGGTAGCGCATTTTCCCCTTCAGGCTGCTGCCGGGGATATAGGGGCTCTTGGTCAATGGATCGCGGACCACGACCATATCCACTGCGCCGATGGAGGAAAAGTTCTTGGAAGCGCCGATATGCAGCCCGGTCTTCAGGCAGATCTTGCCCCCCAGAATCAGTTTGCCGCAAATTCCGTTGATGTTATTGCTCATGAGTCTTTACCCCCCTCGAATTTATGATAGGCCACAATGGCTTCGATATAATCGGCAAAATTGTTGAATCTGCTGGCGCTGGTCTTGATGGCATTGATTTCTTTTATCAATTCTGCCTTTTTCTCAAAATCCTTTACTTCCTTCATATCTTTTTTGCCACACTGGTAGATCAGTTTTACTTTTAAGGCTTGGATGTCCCCCAAAATGTCTTCGTGCAGCCTGTCATCCTGGATCAGGCCAGCCGATTCGTAGATTTGGAGCTTGTTTTTAATGGCGTTTACTCCGGCCAGAAACTTGCGGATCTGGCTGATGGTCAGGCTTATTTGCCCTCGTTCGTTTTTTAGGCTTTCCACAACCGCTTTGGCCTTGTCCACATACTCCTTATTCACGGTCATCCTCCTCTTTCCGGTTGAGATAAATGATGAGGCTGAGCGCAGTCATGAACTCCTGCCGGTCTTTCTCCGACAGGGCCCATTGATAGATGGCCTGCTTCATCTCGCGGTAAACACCGCCCACGCACTCTTTGTCTTTTCCGGAAGGCTCCATCCGGCCCAAAACATAGGCTAAACGGGCTACTTCGATTCGATCGCCGCTGCGCCAACCCTCTTCAATTCTTGCAAAAAGCTGGAGCAGTTTGTAAAGCCTGGTCATGCCGCATTGCAGTTTGCCCGGCTCGGTTTTGTCCTCGCCGATACTGAACCATTTCACGAGTCCCCCCAACTTCTCGCCGCATACCTTTTCGGTGAAAGCGTCCCAGTCATAGACATGTTTAAAGACGTATTCCGCCTGTTTCCCTCCCTGCCCCTCAATTTCAGGTCCAAAAAGCGATATTTTGTTTTTCCCCGCGACCTTTGCCGATTGCTCCAGCTCCCCGGTCAGTTTCGCCATCTGGCTGACAGGAAAAGCGGCATGGAAAACACCTACGCCGGCGGATATTGTCATTTTCCCGTTGGTGAGTTTTTTAAAGGCCCGGTGCAGGTCCACCGCCAGTTCCAGCGTCTCATCCCAGGCGCCGACGATAAAAACGTCGTCTCCGCCTGCATAAACGATAACCACGTCTTTTTCCTTGCCTTGCTCCTGCATTTTTCCCGGCAGCCTGAAGGGGGCAAGCGTCCCCAACTGTCCCCGGCACAGCTTGTTGATTTCGTGCTTAAAAAAGAGGGAAAGGCTGTAAGACAAGGACGCGTTGCGAGAAAGGGACACGTACCTGAACCGCTCCGGTTCACCCTTGGGAAGAATAAAACCCTTAACAAAGGCTTGTCCCAGGTTGTCGACATCGGCTCTCAGGACCCCGAGCCGCTTGATTCCACAGCTCCTTTGGGCCAAAGTGGCGAAGTCGATCAACCCTTCGCTGCCGCTTGCCGCGCTGTAGGTTCCTGCCCACAGGTTGGTCATATAGTGTTCTCCCGTCAAGAGGCTGTTGATGGAATAAACCCGTAGAGCCTGTCCCTCACGTAATAGCTCTTGGGCTTCCTTGATCCCTGAAAACGAAAGATAAACCTGCCCCTTCTCCAGGGACGGCAGAGGGAGCTGGTCTCCCGCAGGGTCTTCCAGCCTGATCGCAATTACCGGCCTCTCCTCTGCGCTGACTTTTAGCCTGGCCAGCTTGTCGCCTGCCCGGAAAAGCGCCAGGCAGTTCCTGCAGACCATAGAGCCGTCTTTGTCTTTCAGCAGATGGTGGGAAGAACCGCAGACGGCGCACTCTCTGCCGGCCTCCAGCTGGCTGTTTAACGGGCTGTCGGGATCAGTCAGTTCCTCCAGCTGCTGGCATGAATACCGCTGCAGCTTTCCCAGGGAATTGGCCCTGGACACCTGGCGGAACAAATTGCCCAAGAGGTTCTCCGTCTTTTCTTCACGGTTAAGCCCGTTGGCCAACTCGTGGGCGCTGGCCTCAACAGACGAGATTTCCAGATAAAGCCCCGTGGAGCACATTCCCATCAACCAGCCGTTTACACGTTCCTTGGCCGTTTCTAAGACGCCCTTGACCGTTTGAGTATTAGGAAGGATCAGATAAAAATGTCCTCCTCCCGAGTAAAGCAAATTGGCCCGGCAAAGACCGCAGGCTTCCAAGATTTCATCTATCACGTGCTCAAGGAATATTTCCAGGTAAAAGGAACGTCCCCGCAGAGATTTCAAGGCTCCCTTGCTGGAGATTGTATAAATGAAACTCTGGATGCCGGACATGTCCCCGGAAACCAGGAGCGCGGTCTTTTCAGACCGGAGTTTTTCAGGCTTTTCGAAACACAGTTCCTGATAGCTCTTGATGCCTTGCTCAGCAAAGTAATAGTAAAGGCACCCTGCAATCATAGCTGTTATCTTGCTGTGGTTGAACAAAGAAATGTCAGGCACCTCATTGGCGCTGGTGCTGGACGGAACGTAAGCCAAGCAGACTTCCAACAGTTTCAGCAGTGATTCTATGGAATCGATGCCTGCTCTCATCTTTTGGAAGCCTTTTTCAAAGGACTGCAGCAAATAAGCGTATTTTTGCGAGGATATTTCCGCACTGCCCTCTTTTTCAGGAAAAGTTATCTGCCCGAATTCTTCGATTGTTTTTAAGAAGAAGGCCGTCTTTTCAGCTGAAGCTTCTTCCTTAAAGACGTTGAAAATGCTGTGGAGGGGCATGTCCTTGCGGAAAAGGCCTTGTTCTGCCGCCGCCTCTGTCCTCCTCCGGTCAGCTCCAGCCGCAACGTTGTCCGCTTCATAAACAAGGTAGGCCAGGCTGCTGTCCGCCAGTCTCGCATTTCTAAGCGCTTCGGCATGATGATAACGGATGCAGTCTTCAACCTCACGCCATTCTTTGCCTGCCAGCACATTTCGAACAAATTCTGCCCCCCTGTCGCTGTGGCTCCCCTCCCCAGGGCTGGCCCGCTGAACCAGCTTGCCGATATCATGAAGCAGCGCGCCGTACATCAGATGCTTATAACCGGCATTCAAAATGCATCATCCCCTCTTAGTAAGAGTTATATCGCTATTCAATACTTTCAGTATTGATTGCGTTTCATAATCTTCGCATTTTTCCGCCATATACCCATTTTCGTCCCCCCCCAGGTACTTGAATAGGGCTTTATCGGTTGTCACAGCAACGCTTTGCTTAAGTCGCTAGCGGTGATCGTGATCAGTTCTTGGCGCGAGACGCTGTTTTCGCCCACCAGGCGCAAAGCCTGCTGCCTGATGGCTTTTTCAATGATGTTGCGCACCAGGCGGGCGTTGCCGCTGTGTTCATGCCGCGTCAGCAGCGCGCTGTTGAGGTGTTTTTCCAGTTCGAGCTTGGCTTCTTCTGTAAACTGGTACTGCCTTTTTGCCAGCATTATTTGAGCAATATCCAGCAATTCCTGCACTGTGTAATCCGGGAAATCAATAAAAATAGGAAAGCGCGACCGCAGGCCGGGGTTGGTTTCCAAAAACCAGTTCATCTCGTGTTTATAACCGGCCAGAATAAGGATAAGGTTTTCCTTGTATTCTTCCATGTTTTTGACCAGGGTGTCGATCGACTCCTTGCCAAAATCCCTCTCTCCGCCGCGGGCCAGAGAATAGGCCTCATCTATAAAAAGGACGCCTCCCAGCGCCTTTTTTATTTGCTCCCGCGTTTTATGGGCTGTATGCCCTATATATTCGCCAACCAGGTCGGCTCGTTCCACTTCCACAACATGCCCCTTTTCAAGCACACCTAGTTCCTTGAAAAGACGTCCCAGGATGCGGGCCACCGTGGTCTTTCCTGTACCTGGATTGCCTTTGAAAACCATATGTAAGACCATCGGCTCGCAGATAAGAGATTCCTTTTCCCTGCGTTTTTGTATCTCGACGTAAGCCCTTATTTCCAGGATCAGCTTCTTTACTGAAACCAGCCCCACGAGTGAATCAAGTTCTTGAAGTATCTCCTCTATTTTTCCCCGGCGACCGTTATTTTGCGGTTCGTGTTCCCATTTGAAAACCTGCAGTTCAGAAAGCCTGGGCGCTGGGTATGGAGGTTTGTTAACAACCAGTACCGGCGGCTCGTTGTTTTTTTGATGATTGAATGAGTAACGGATAGCCATAATCTTGCACCTCCCGGCTAAAATCCAGTTACAAAATATGCGCCGGAAAAGAGATGGTGCATATTTGGAAATAATATAACTAACCGTTTTAAGGAGGGGAAGTATCCGTGAAACCGGTTGTAATGTCAAGCCCTTTGTTTAAAAGAATACCGCGTCATATAGGCGTTATCCCTGATGGAAACAGGAGATGGGCCGTACAAAATGGGCTAAGGAAGGAACAGGGTTATTCATATGGTATTGACCCTGGTTTCAAGTTATACCAGGACTGCCTGCAGCTTGGTATCGAGGAAATGACTTTTTATGGTTTTACCCAGGATAACACTAAAAGACCAGCCATACAGAGGATAGCATTCCAAAAAGCTTGCGTAAACGCGGTATTAAAACTGGCACAAATGGATGCTTCATTGCTGGTGGTGGGAAACACCGATTCCCCGCTTTTCCCGGTTGAATTGCTGCCGTTTGCCTCTAAACGCGTCACTTTTGGCAACGGCAGGATGAAGGTTAATTTTCTTGTTAATTACGGCTGGCAGTGGGACCTGGGGAAAGCCCTCTCTATAATGTCAAGCAATCAAAGCAATCCTTTAAGAACGGATATTCTCGGAAATTTAGGCTCTAAAGACATCTCGAAAATCGACTTAATCATCCGTTGGGGCGGCAGGAGGAGATTGAGCGGGTTTCTGCCAGTCCAGACAATATATGCGGACTTTTATATCATAGATGATTTATGGCCGGACTATACGACGGAACATTTATATGATGCCCTGCACTGGTATGAAGAACAGGACATCACATTAGGAGGATAATTGCGCTCTACCTCATAAATGTATTGAAGTCCTCCTCGCGGAGGACTTATTATCAGCTTTTGTTTTCAGGGTTTAAGTTGACGGGACGAAGCGGTGAAATTGTGGAAATGGCATGTTTGTATACAAGCTGCTGCTTGCCTTCAGCTTCAAGTATGACTGTGAAATTATCGAACCCTTTAACGTTTCCCTTGAGTTGGAACCCGTTTATCAGGTAGATAGTCACTGGTAAATTTTCCTTCCTCACCTGGTTCAAAAACGAGTCCTGCAGGTTTATCTGTTGTTTGGTCATCAAAGTCCCTCCGATACTTCCTATACTCACATTTTAGTATTCTACATTTATCTTGATAGTCCTGCCAACTATTGTCATTATTTCGGAAAGTAAGTGCTGTTTTTTTTCGTAAGCGTCTGTGCGGAACCAGTAAATGCGCGGGTCGCGCCGGAACCAGGTGAGCTGCCGTTTAGCGAAACGCCTTGTATCCCGCTTGATCAGTTCCACCGCCCCTTCCAGGCTATGCTCCCCCTTAAGATAGGCGATAAGCTGGCTATAACCCAGTCCCTGCAAGGCTGGCGCTTCCGGAGAGTATCCCATCCTCAACAAGCCCTGCACTTCTTCCAGCAACCCTTCTTCCAACATTGTGTCAACTCTCTTGTTGATCGCTTCATAAAGATTTCTGCGTTCCATAGTCAAACCTATCAGCACCGCGTTGTACTTTTTCATCGCGGAGCGCTCGCAGCCTTCACGGTTGGCTGAAATGGGCCTGCCGGTAAGGTGGTAGTATTCAAGGGCCCTGGTGATCCTTTTCAGATCGTTTTTATGTATTTTTTCAGCTGAGACGGGATCGACAAGCGCCAGCCGCTTGTGTAGCTTTTCATTCCCTTCGGCGGCGGCCAGAGCGTAAAGTTCTTTCCTTAACGCCTGGTTGCCTTTTTGTTCTTCGAAATTGTACTTGTCGATCACCGATTGGATATATAGTCCTGTGCCGCCAACAAGTACAGGCAGCCTGCCGCGAGCGGCTATTTCTTCAATTTTTTCCTGTGCCAGCTTCTGGAATTCGGCCACGCTGAATTGTTCATCGGGGTCCTTTATGTCGAGGAGATGATGAGGTATCCCCTTCATTTCCGCCGGTTTTATTTTCGCCGTCCCGATATCCATGTGCCTGTATACCTGCATTGAATCGCCGGAAACAACTTCTCCGTTGAGGGCGACGGCCAGGTCGACCCCCACTTTCGATTTTCCCACAGCGGTGGGTCCAACAACAGCGAGTAACGGAAGCAAGCAATAATCTCCTTTCTATTATTGTTGCCACAATGGAAAAATTTACACATCCATTTAACTTTTCTCCCAAACGCCGTATGCCACAGGGCTGTAACGCCCCCCGCTTACGAAGTGGGCTTTTAGCCTGGCAAACTCGCCGCTTTTGGCGCTTTCTTTTACCACAACGCGGCATTTTGCCACCCGCAGCGCTTCCCGTATGTCTTCCTCATTCAGCGGGTCGTGTTTGGCCAGCGGCCTTAACGCGTTGATAGATGATGATTTTTTCCGGCCATGCCGGAACATGGGATCAAAATAAACCACGTCAAAACTGCCGGCCGCCTGCTGTTTTAAAAACTCCCGGAAATCGACGTTGATAACTTTTAGGCGGTCTGTGGCCTTCCGCAAATGCTTATTTTGACCGCCAAAATGCCGCAGGCCCCATCTGGTAATAAAGGCCAGGTACTTGCTTGCCTCCAGGCCGGTAACGCTCCCGCCATCGCCAGCGGCGTATGCGGCAACCAGGGCATCGGAACCTAAGCCCAGGGTGCAATCGAGGACGCTGTTTCCTTCCCTGAGGGCCATCGCTTCAACCATGGGGTCCTTTTTCCCCTCGCGCAAGGCTTTAATCCTGGGAACAGCCATGCTGGGATGCCAGTTCAGAATGGTAGCTCCTTTTAAGACGACCTGTTCCCGCTCCACGACCAGCAAATAATCGAGCATGTGTTCAGCCCTAATACTGTCCAGGCTCCGCCCGCGCCTGGGTATCCAGGGAACATCGAGTTCCCTGGCAATGCGCTGCGCCCGGCTTTCCGTCATCTCTTCATCCCTTGAGGTGGTTACGGCGATTCTCATGCACTCATGTCCTCTTACCGGCGAAAGGCCTTGAGTATTTCTTTATGAGAAATTAAGTTTATAACTGGCCGCCCATGCGGGCAAACCAAAGGACATGCCGTGCTGTTCAGGTCGTCGATGAGGCGCTGCATCTCTTCAACGGACAGTTTCTGTCCGGCTTTTACAGCCCCTTTGCAGGATGCCAGGATGATAAATTCTTTCCGGACATCGACAGGGTTTGGCTTTTTATGCCTTTCTGAAAAATGCTGGATTAATGAGCGGAAAAAATCTTCCGGAACACTTTTTACGATGGCAGGCACGGCCCGCAGCAGGTAGTGGCAAGTCCCGAAGTGTTCCAGAATGATTCCCAGATCGGCAAGAGGAAGAATCATTTCGATAACTGTTTCTTCTTCCAGCGGGGTAAGCTGGACGGGAACCGGTTCGAGCAAGACCTGGCTTTCCATCGGACCGGCCTCCGCCTGTTTCACCATGCGGTCATAGATTATTCTTTCGTGAGCGGCGTGCTGGTCGATAAGATAAAGCCCTTCTTCTCCTTCCGCCAGGATAAATGTTCCGGCTAACTGGCCGATGATCCTCAATTCAGGCAGCCTTCCGGCGCCACGTCCAGCTGCAGGGCTTTCCCGCCGCGCATCCTCCGGTACCTGGAACACTTCCTCGCGCGCTGGCGCGCTTTGTTTTTCCTCCAATTTTCCGCTGTCCCAGGAAAAAAAATCCCGAAAAGATTCCTGCCGGTCTTGCGATGGCCGGAGCGCAGTAGAAACCTGGCGGTATGGGGCCTGTTCTTCTCCAACATCGTTTGAAAGAACAAAACCGGGTATATACTGCGGTACTTCTTTAACTTCCCGAAGCCCTTCCTTTAATACGGCGATCAGATTGGCGACAATGGCCGGTTCGCGCAGTCGTATCTCCAGCTTGCTCGGGTGCACGTTGACATCGATAAGGGAAGGATGCAGGTCAAGGTGCATTACAGCCAGTGGGAAGCGACCTCCCGGCAGCATGTTTTCGTAGGCTTCTTCCACCGCCGCAAGCAGCTCCCTGGAAATGACCCGCCGAGAGTTGACAAAAATAAATACCGCCTTCCTGTTCGCCCTGCTGTAACCGGCACCGGTCAGGAAAGCCCGAACCTTGCCGTGGGGAGGCAGTTCTTTTTCTACGGAGACTAGTGCTCCTCTTGCCTCAGGCCCATAGTACAACTCTATCAGTTCGGGGATGTTGTTCACCCCTTTAGTGTTAAGAACTTCCTTGTCGTCTCTTATCAATCGGAAATTAACGGCCGGGTGGCCAAGAGAAAACTGCGACACCAGTTCGTGAATAAGCCCGCCTTCGTAACTCTCGTTCCTCATGAATTTTTTCCTGGCAGGGGTATTAAAAAACAAGTCTCTCACCGTCACGCTTGTTCCTTTTGGAGCGCCGGCAGGCTCCACGTCAAGCAGTTTATTGCCTTCCAGTTTCATTTTCGTACCTTGCGTTTGACCTGCTGCGCAGGTCAGTATTTCCAACCTGGCCACCGCATTTATGCTGGGCAGCGCTTCTCCTCTAAAGCCCAGTGTCTGCAGTGCATTTAGGTCATCAAGGCTTTTGATTTTGCTGGTGGCGTGCCTTTTTACGGAAAGAAGCGCGTCTTCCTCGGACATGCCGCAGCCGTCGTCCGTTACCCTGATATAGCTTAACCCGCCCTGGCGGATTTCAACCGTGATGGTGGACGCTCCGGCGTCAATGGCGTTTTCAACCAGTTCCTTGACTACGGAAAATGGCCGCTCTATAACCTCGCCCGCCGCTATCTGGTTGGCTGTCGATTCATCAAGCAAGTGAATGCTGGCCACTTTTTTTCACCCTTTTTCTCTCAAGTAGCGGTTTCCCTTTTTGTCCTGGAGGTAAAAGCAGTCAGGCCCGTTCCCTGAGTTTTTCTTTCCAATTATCTTTTCCCAGTATTCGTAAGCCCTGGCCTGACAGGCCGGGCAAGCGTACAGTGGTATGGACATGCCCCATATCCAGCGGCTGTCTCCCCAGGTTTTTTTGGCCCGGGATTCCACCTGGTAAAGCCCCGGGCAATCCGGGCAGTATTCAACCGATTCGCGCTGCTGCTCGTATATCTGGTCGGTGTCATAATAGATGCTACGGCTGCGCAAATACAGCCCTTTTCCGCCAAACAGTTCGTCTTTACCGGGCGGTTCCCGGCCCAGTTTCTCCTGCCAGTAACCGGTAATCCGGTCTATTGCCTGCTCGATCTCTTCGGACTGGCGCAGTACAGTTCCCCTTTTTTGCGGTTCGATGACGTTGCTGTAATCTTCGCCGGCCAGGGCCAGCAGGATGGCCAGATTAACGTACGGCAGTGCCGTCTCGACAGCATACCCGCCTTCAAGTACGGCCAGGTCCGGCTTCAACTCCTCTGTCAGTTTCCCGTAACCGGCCGCGCTTACCCTCATATTGGCCAGAGGATCGGTAAAGTGATTGTCCTGCCCGGCCGAATTAATGACCAACTCCGGTTTGAACGCCTCCAGTGCCGGCTTGATGACCCGGCGCCAGGCCTTAAGGAACCCTTCGTCAGTTGTTCCGGGAGGCAGTGGGATGTTTATAGTTTTAAGATAGGCCCCAGGACCTCCCGCTTCATCAACGAAACCGGAACCGGGATACAAGGTCCGGCCGTCCTGGTGCAGGGAAACAACCAGGACATCGGGGTCATGATAAAAAATATCCTGGGTTCCGTCGCCGTGATGGACATCGGTATCAACAACCGCTATCCTGCGTATGCCGTATTTGAATCGCAGGTATTCCACCAGGATTGCCTCGTTGTTTATATTGCAAAATCCCCTGTTCCCGTGGACTACGCGCATGGCATGGTGCCCGGGAGGTCTTACCAACGCAAAACCGTTTCTAATTTCCCTGTTTAACAGCGCATCTCCCAGTTTAAGAGCGCTGCCGGCTGAAATCAAATGCGCGTTGGTTGTCTGACTTGCAACATCGGGCACGCAAAAATGGACGCGTTCGACATCTTCTATTTCCGCCAGGCGCGGTTTATATTCCACTATCCTGGGGTTATCCAGGATACCTTCTTCAAATATCTGATCCCTGGTATAAAGAAGCCTTTCTTCACGCTCCGGATGTGACGGCGAAATTGCCCAGTCGAAAGCCGGAAAAAAGATTAAAGCCGTCTTACGCACCGGTTCCCGCCCCCTTTTCCAAGAAAGCTCGCAGCCCCGGCGGCGTCTGCATCCCTATCTGGTATATCTTTCCTAGTGTGTTCCACCCGCGAATGATGTTGAATCCTTCCTCGTAAAGCGTCTCACTGCGTGAAACGGGCATATCCAATTCTTTTGCTGCCTGCCGGAAAAGGGATTCGGCAAATTGTTTCGCTTCTTCCAGGTTGGGAAGAATGTGTTCCAGCGAACCGTGCAGCCCGCCAATGTTGGTGGAATAAATCATTTGCTGGGTATCGGCAAAAAAGTCCAGCCGCAGCGTAGTTTTTGACAGCGCCGCGCCAATAGCGTTCGCCACCTGGGCATGGCGGGGAACGATTACCTGCCATCCTTTCTTCTTCCCCCAAAGTATTCCGAGCCCCTTGGCGGGTCCCCCCAGGCAAACAACGGTGCGGGGTCGTTTCTTTTGCCCCGATATTACCTGCCAGATGCGGTAGGCCGGCTCCTCCTCCCACACCGCAAACATCTCTTCCAACTTCCTTTCCAGGGACTCAAGGAATATGGAAACCGCTTTTTCCGCCAGTTCGCCGGCCTCAAGACCGTGCCGGCGCGACATTTCCTCCAGGATCGGCAGTATTTTTTCCCTGCCCGCCAGGTCGCTCAGTCCTAGGTAGACAAGAGCGTCTGTAACGGTAAGCCGTGCCCCTCCCAGGCACATGGCCTTCCCGTACCTTTCCCCCAGGACAACCCTGCCGTTTTCCAGGGTTATGGTCGAATCCCCTCCCAGGGCCAAAGAAGCGACCGCCATAGCCCTTGTGCATACAGGGTAACCGTTCACGAATGCTCCCTTTTCCGAGAAAAGGGGCCTGCCCTCAAGAACCAGGGCCAGGTCGGTGGTCGTGCCCCCTGTGTCCATCACCACACTGGTCAAACCTTCGCCTCCCGCTGCCAGGGCTCCCAATGTACTGGCCGCAGGTCCCGAAAAAATCCCTTCCAACGGTCGCTGAAGCGATTGTTCAAGCGGAATAGTGCCGCCGTCGGCTTTTAGTATGCAGACAGGGCATTTCAAACCCAAACGCTCCATCGACACTGCAACCTCGCCGGCAAATAAACGGTAATCATCGGAAACCTGCAGGCTGAAAACCGCGCCGTTAGCTCTTCTGACCCAGTTTAGCAGACCGCTTACCCTGCTGCTGGCCAACACCCGGACTGCAGGACACTCTTCTTCGATCAGCCTGCTTATCTCTTCTTCCAGGGCCGGGTTGCGCTGGCTGAACTTGCAGGCAACGGCAATGCGCGATATACCGCTGTCCAGGAACCTTTTCAGCGCCGCTGAAACTTCCGCCGGATCGATTTTTTCGATGATTCTCCCCCGGTAATCCACGGCCCCTTTAATGATTTCCGCCTTAGCGGCAAAAGGTAAATCCCGCGGGTTTACACCCGGACCGGGAAGCAAAATCAAGCCGGCAGGCGCCACCCTCCCCTGAGCGATTATATTCGTAATCAGGGTTGTGCTTAAAACCACACGTTTTACAGAAAACGGATCAATACCTGCCAGCAGTTGCTCCAGCACACCCTGGATGGAAGAAGCGATGTCTTCGCCCGTCTCCTTTTTTACCCAGTTCACCACTTGGCCGCCGTTCATGACCACGCCGTCGGTAAATGTCCCTCCGACATCTATGCCAATTTCCAAACCGTCACTGCCGCCTCCTTTTCTTGTCCAGGTTAGCTGTTTATTTTACTTTTCGACGCCTCCGCGTCTTTCTTTTTTCAGCATCTCCTGGAGCTGGTAGAGTTTGTTCAAGGCTTCCAGAGGTGTGATGTTCAACAGGTCCATTTTTTCAAGAAAGGCTAGGCATTCACTCCCGGCAGCGTCTTCCGGAACAAAACCGGCTGTTTTTTCTTTATCCTGTTCCGGCCGCGTGACAGCAGCAGGATTATCTTGCCCGTCAATGTGCCTTCTCTCCATATTATTCAAAACGTCCTCAGCCCTGCCGATCACTTCCGGCGGAAGCCCGGCCAAACGCCCGACTTGGATGCCGTAGCTTCTGTCAGCCGGCCCTTCCACAATCTTGTGCAGGAAAATAATTTCTTCTCCTTTTTCCCTAACGGAGGCGCTGAGGTTTTTAATCGAAGGATAGCTCTCTTCCAGGCGGGTCAATTCGTGGTAGTGTGTGGCAAAGAGCGTCTTTGTTTTAAGAACTGTGGCCAAATACTCGCTGACTGCCCAGGCCATACTGAGACCATCGTATGTGCTTGTCCCCCTGCCCACCTCGTCGAGTATTACCAGGCTGTAAGGCGTGGCATTTCGCAGGATATTGGCGACCTCGTTCATCTCCACCATGAAGGTGCTTTGCCCGCTTCCCAGGTCGTCGCTCGCCCCCACCCTGGCGAAGACCCTGTCTCGCAGCGAAATGACGGCCTCTTTAGCCGGGACGAAGCTTCCCGCCTGGGCCATAACAACAGCCAGGGCCACGCTGCGAATATAGGTGCTTTTCCCCCCCATGTTTGGTCCCGTAATAATGCATAGGCTCGTGTCCCCGGCAAACTGCAGGTCGTTGGGCACAAAATAATTATTTGCCGAAAGTTTTTCCACCACCGGGTGGCGCAGCTCGCGGAAAAACAGCCGGTTTTCTTCCTTGTCTAGTAAAGAAGGACGGACGTAATCGTTCTGCACGGCCAGTTCAGCCATAGACTGCAGTACATCTACCTGGGCCAATACCTGGGTGGTTTTTTGCAGCGTTTCGGCGGCAGCGCCTATCTCCGCGAGGACCTGGTTGTAAACTTCAAGCTCGCGGGCCAGGAGCTTTTCTTCCGCTCCCAGCACCTGGTTTTCAAGTTCGAGAAGCTCTTTCGTGACGTACCTTTCCCCGTTGGCCAGGGTCTGTTTTCTCTGGAAGTATTCGGGAACAAGCGATAGATTGGCTTTGGTCACCTCGAAATAATACCCGAATACCTTATTGAAACCTACTTTCAGCGACTTGATGCCGGTTTTCTCTTTTTCTTCGCTTTCCAGCCTGGCTATCCATTCTTTCCCGTGCCGGCTGGACGAGCGCAGGTCGTCTATTTGAGGGTCATACCCCTGCCTGATAACCCCGCCGTTGTTCAGGTTATAGGGCGGATCTTCTTCAATGGCCCGCGCCAGGAGCCGGTATGCCTCATCCAGGGTCTCAAGCTCGCCGTGCAGGCGCTTGAGGTATGCCGAGCCTTCCAGTGAACCAAGCACATTTTTGATCTGCGGGAGAACAGCCAGGGAATTTCTCAGGGAAACCAACTCCCTTGGTCCGGCCCTATTGTAAAGAATCCTGGTCATCAATCTTTCCAGGTCATAAATCTCCTCTAGCAGTTTTCGCAAGGTCTGGCGCTGCGACCACTGCTTGGTCAGGACCTCCACCGCCGATAATCTTTCCTCAAGGACGTTTTTATCAGTGAGCGGCTTTTCCAACCACTGCCTGAGCAGCCTTGAACCAGGAGCCGTTTTCGTTTTATCCATGATCTCAAGCAATGACCCTTTTTTTTCATTGAAGCGCATTGTTCTGGTCAATTCCAGGTTGCGGAAAGTCGTGCTGTCTATGAGCAGGTACAAGTCCGGCGAGTATTGTTTTAGCGTTTTAATCTGCCGTGGCGACGCCTTCTGGGTTTCCTGCAGGTAAAAAATAATCGCTCCGGCACACGCAACAGCCAGCGTCAGTCCCGTGCAGCCAAACGATTCAAGCGATAATACGCCGAAATGTTCCAGGAGAATCTGGCTGGCTCTCCGGAAAGAAAAAACACCTTTTTCAAGGTAAGTGGCTGCCGGGCAGTTTATAAAAGCCGGGGTTTTGTCTTTGATCCCTTCACCGGGCAACAGGACCTCCGACGGGCTGAGACGAAAAAGTTCGTCCTTGAGCCTGTTTTCAGCGTCAGGACCGGTAAACTCCGCAGCATAAAAATCTCCTGTCGAGACATCGCAGTAGGCCAGGCCCCAGGCATACTGCCGGCCTGTCACCGCTGCCAGGTAATTGCTGTACTGCGCTGCAATCATCTGCGATTCAACTACTGTACCGGGAGTAATGACGCGGGTAACTTCGCGCCTGACAATTCCCCGGGCTGACCTGGGGTCTTCAATCTGCTCGCAAATAGCTACCTTGTACCCTTTCTGTATTAACCTGGCTATGTAATTATCGGCCGCATGGTAGGGAACGCCGCACATGGGCACACGCGCTTCCAGGCCGGCGTCCCTGCCGGTAAGGGTTATTTCCAGTTCCCTGGAAGCCAGTTCGGCATCGGGACCGAACATCTCGTAAAAATCTCCCAGGCGAAAGAAAAGAATGGTATCGGGATACCTGGCCTTGATTTCCTGGTACTGGCGCATCATGGGTGTTTTTCCCAGCATCGGCATCTTACGCTCCTTGTTGGCAGGTGGTTTGGGCAGTGATTCAATGCTTAAATTTAATTATACCACATTAAACAAGCCTGCCTTTTAAAACCCATGTCTGCGGGCTGGTTATCTTTACCTTTACTATCTGGCCTGCGAGTTCTTCCGGACCCGAAAAAAGAACCGTCTTATTGCCGTCAGTTCTGCCTGTCAAGATGTTCGACGCAGTCTTGCTGCGGCCTTCCACCAGCACTTCCAGTACCTTTCCTTTCAACGACTGGTTGATCTCCAGGCTTATCTTGTTCTGCAGTTTCATCAATCGCTGCAGCCTGTCCTTTTTCACGGCCTGGGAAAGCTGGCCTTCCATGACGGCGGCAGGGGTTCCACGGCGAGGCGAAAACATAAAAGTGAACGCCGAGTCGAACCTGGCACGCTCAACCAGGTCCAGGGTACAGGCAAAGTCCTCTTCCGTCTCGCCCGGAAAGCTTACAATAATATCAGTGGTGACTGCTGCCTCCGGAAAAAGCCGGCGCACCTTTTCTAGGAGAATCAAATATTCTTCCCTTGTATAACCGCGGTTCATTAGCCGCAATATCCTGTTGCTTCCGGCTTGTACGGGCAGGTGAAAATGGCGGCAAACTTTTTTGGAGCGGGCAATAGTTTCCAGCAGCCTGTCCGAAAAATCCCTGGGATGAGAAGTCATGTACCGGATGCGCCTTAATCCTTCTATCCCGTCGATCTCTTCCAGCAGCCTGGCAAAGGTCATCGGCGGCCGGAGGTCCTTTCCATATGAGTTCACGTTCTGTCCAAGCAGCATTACCTCGACAGCACCGTCCGAGACTGCCCTCTTGATTTCGGATATAATATGCTTCGGCTGCCTGCTTTTTTCCCTCCCGCGGACATAAGGCACAATGCAGTAGGTGCAAAAGTTGTCGCAGCCGTATGTTATGTGAACAAGCGCTTTGAAAGAGTACTGTCGATTATCGGGGAGCCCCTCGATGACATTCTTCATTTCCGGATAAACGCTCACCTGCGCAGCCTTTTGCCTGCCTAGTTTTTCAAGCAGCAAGGGAAGCTCATGAACGTTGTGAGTGCCGAAGATCAAATCAACATGCGGGGCGCGGCGGCGGATTGTTTCAGCCATACTCTCCTGTTGGACCATGCAGCCGCAGATCCCGATCACCAGGTCCGGGCGCTTTGACTTGAGTTCCTTCAATTTGCCTACCTGGCTGAAAACCTTGTCCTCCGCTTTTTCCCTGACACAGCAAGTATTAAAAAGTATCAGGTCGGCTTCATCTAGCTTTTCCGCAGGTTCATACCCTTTTTCCATCAATAGGCCCCTGATGATCTCCGAGTCTCTTTCATTAGCCTGGCAACCGAATGTTGTAAGAAAGAACCGCATGTCATCCCCTCGTTCGTTATTATTCCTGCTATCACAACTATACTATAATTCAATTTAATAAAGAAACTCAATAATAACACATCCCGGAATTACAAACGTTTCCGGCATTGTGCCGTTCAACGCGCCAGCAGTTGTTTTATTCTTGGGATTTCGCTCTTTGTCGCCCGGTAGCCGCACTCGATTAAGTAATCTATTTTGCTCATGTCGCTGTGTTTCACATCACAAAAGGAAGGGGTTATGACAACATCGGCCATGGCCAGGCTCGGCCTGGTTATTTGATAAATCATCAGGTCAATTGACTGTAGAGAAATCTCCAGTATATCGTCCACCCCGGGAACCGGATATCCGCTATAGCCCAGGTTTACCGCTATCACTTTGCGCGCACCCATTCTCTTTATGGCTTCAACGGGAAGGTTGGCCCGCACCCCGCCGTCCACCAGCCTCATCTTGTCGATCATCTTGGGCTTGAAGATCCCCGGTATGGAAATACTTGCGCGTATGGCTTCCGCGATCGTGTTCCCGGTCAGGTACACGCAGTCTTCCTGCCGCATAAACCTGGTGTTGCAGTTTGTAAAAATAACAAGATGGGTATTGTTGATATCAACGGCAGTGATGGCGACCGGGATTTTTGCGTCTTTTAACCTGGCCCCTTTTGTCAGCCTGAAAAACATGCACTCCAGCAAATCACCATGTATCAGCCCGCTGATGAGAATATTACCCCGGCAAAACAGGGAAACCATTGTTTTCAATATGCCTTTATAATCCACATCAAAACAGTTGCTGCCGATCTTCCGGGCGATCAACCTGATCTCTTCCGGCGAATAACCATAGGCGTAAAGACCAGCTATTATTGAACCGGCGCTGGTTCCGGCAATCATCCCCGGAAATATTTTCTCCTCGTGAAGAGCCAGAAGAACACCGATGTGCGCACCACCTCTTACCCCGCCCCCAGAAAAAACCAGACCCAACGTCATACGTCCAATCCCCATTCAAACAGTCTTGTTACACTATATGATTTAAACAGCCAGCGGGGTGCGAAAGTTGATTGCCTGGGAAATATTACCATGCGGGCTTTTTAAAAGCACGCATCGATTGTTTTCATCTATGAGAAAATAAACCTGAACATTCGGGGAGGTGACATGGTTTTTGTCAATCAACAAACAGGCGTTTTTCAAAACTGCTTTACAGTTTTTCTTTTGTTGCGTTCTGGCGGCGGGACAGGCAGTTTTTGCAGCTGACACAGCGCCCGGGAACCACGAATGCCCTTGCTGTATCGAAAATTTCCCGGATTTGTCCATCCAAACCCCTAGTTCCGAGAAACCTTATATCCTGGAAGTCCAGGAAGCCTTAAAACAAACCGGCTATTACCGCGGAGACTGCAGCGGGGTTTTTGACGAAAAAACGGCGCAGGCCGTCAGGTCTTTTCAGGAAAAATCAGGACTTGCGCCCGACGGGGTTGTCCGCTATCACGTCTGGCTTAAGCTGGCTGCCGAACTGGAAAAGGCGACTGTCTCCAAGGAACTGTCTCCCCCGTCAGGAGAAGTGTCTGTGGTCATTGACACGTTTCGCCGAAAATTGATCGTCCTCAGCGACAGTGCTCCTTATGCGCAGTTCCCCATCGCCATCGGCAAGGCCGAAACCCCTTCGCCGATCGGAAACTGGACTGTCATCAATAAAGCGTCCGGGTGGGGAACAGGTTTTGGAACACGCTGGCTGGGTCTAAATGTGCCCTGGGGCATTTACGGCATCCACGGGACAAACCGTCCCTGGTCCATAGGATCCATGGCCAGCCACGGTTGTTTCCGCATGCGGAATACCGATGTTGAAAGGATCTATCCCTGGATAAAGACAGGCACACGCGTATTTGTGGTCGGAAACCCGTTCGGTTATATGTCGGGGGGCATTCAGCGCCTGAACAGGGGAGACAATAATGCTGCCGTCAGGTACGTTCAGGAAAAATTGAAACGCCGCGGTTTTTATAATCATGAGCCTGACGGGATGTTTGGTCGTATTTCGGAAAGGGCCGTGCTGCAATTCCAAAAAAAATACAACCTTGAACAAACCGGACAGTTTGGGACAAGAGAGTATGAAATCCTCGGCCTGTGGTAAAAGCCATTAAGAGATTATTAAAAGGAGGCGCCAGGCCTCCTTTCTAGTTGTTTAATTAGATTACTTGCTGGTTTAACGTCTCTTCGTTTTGAATGAGAACAAGCCGCCTGTTTAACACCCTGATCATCCCGACCTCAGGGTCTTCAGTCCCTTGCAGTTCGGCTGCTTCGTTTTTTAGGATGTTGATATAATCAATTATTTCTCTGGTAATCCGTTCTCCGGGACAAACAATAGGTATTCCCGGCGGGTAGGCCATGACCATTTCAGCGCTGATCTCGCCTTCTGCCTCGTTAAGCGGGACTGTCCTGCTCTCTCCGTAAAAGGCTTCTCGTGGTGAAACCACCGCCTCCGGGATGGCCGGCAGCGGTATGAAATATTTTACGACATTGCTGTGGCTTTGTGCCTCGGCCATTGCGGCAAGAGCTTCAATCAGGCGGGAGAGGCTTCTTTTGTCATCGCCTATGCTGACGAGAACAATAATGTTTAACAGGTCGGAAAGCTCAACCTGTATATGGTATTTCTTCCGCAGTATTTTCTCCGCTTCATACCCGGAAAGTCCCAGCGCCTTAACATTAATCACTATTTTGGTCGGATCAAGAGAATAACACCCCAACTGGCCGAGAACCTCTTCGCCCATTACATAAAGACCCTCGATTTTGCTAATCTCCTCACGCGCCCAAACTGACAACTGCCAAGCCTTGTTTATCATTTCCTTTCCTCTCCCCGCCAGCTGCCGCCTGGCAATATCCAAGGAAGCCAAAAGGAGATAAGAAGGGCTTGTCGTCTGGGTTAAATTCAAAGCCGCTTTGACTTTTTGAGGCTTGATCAACTGCCCCTGGTGAAGCAGGAGCGAACTTTGGGTTAATGAACCACCCAATTTGTGGGTGCTGCTGGCAGCCAGGTCGGCGCCGGCTTCCATGGCGGAAAGCGGCAGATTTTTATCGAAATTCAAATGGGCCCCGTGAGCTTCATCAACTATTACGGGAATTTGAAAGGAATGAGCAATCTCCACTATGCTTTTCAAGTCGGAAGCAATCCCGTAATAGGTGGGATTAATCATAAACACGGCTTTGGCGTCCGGGTGCGATTCCAGCGCCCTGGCCACCGTTTCCGGCCTAACCCCCATGGCAATGCCAAGCTGCTCGTTTATTTCCGGCTCGACGTAAACCGGTTCAGCTCCGCTTAATATCAACCCGCCGATGGCCGATTTGTGCGCGTTTCTCGGGATAATAATCTTATCACCAGGATTGCAAACGCTCATAATCATGGCCTGAATGCCGCCGGTCGTACCATTCACCAGAAAAAAGGCGTTTTCCGCTCCGTACAGTTCTGCTGCCAGTGCTTCCGCTTCTTTAATGACGCTTACCGGGGTGCAGATATTATCCAGGTCTTCCATACAAGTCAGGTCGATTTTTAAACATGCTGGTCCCAGCAGTTTTTTTAAATCCCTGTTTCCTTTACCCTGTTTATGGCCAGGAACATGGAAGGGGATGGTCTTCTCTTTGCTGTATTTAAGTAGCGCGGCAACGATAGGTGTCTTATTTTGTCGATCAATCCTCAATTATACCCACCACCTGTTTTATACACAATGAGTATTAAAACATATTTTCATCAAATATTCAATAACCCCGGGCATGTATTTTACAGAAAACCTTTTAAAATACTAATAATAACTGGTTGCAAAGCCCGTATACAGTAAAAAGAGGTGACGTTTTTGGGTTATAATAAACCGTTCAGATTAAGACTGCATCTTTTTAAAGACATCGGGATTGATCTTGGAACCGCCAACACCCTTGTTTTTATGAAAGGAAAAGGGATAGTCCTCAAAGAACCGTCGGTTGTGGCCATAGATGTAAAAACCGGCAGCTTGCTGGCCGTAGGTAATGAAGCAAATGAAATGATCGGCAGGACTCCCACAAATATTGTGGCCATTCGCCCTCTCAAAGACGGTGTCATTGCTGATTTCAATACAACCCGAATGATGCTGAAATATTTTATTTCCAAAGCAATGAAAGGGGCAAGAATGACCAAGCCGCGCGTTTTGATCGGCATTCCCCTCGGGATAACGCAGGTGGAAAAAAGGGCGGTGTTGGAAGCAGCTTACCAGGCAGGGGCAAGAGAAGCCTACCTGATCGAGGAACCTGTTGCCGCAGCCATTGGAGCAGGTTTGCCTGTTGCCGAACCAACAGGGAACCTTGTGCTGGATATCGGCGGCGGGACCTCCGAAGTAGCCCTGATCTCTCTGGGAGGAGTCGTCGTGGGCAAATCTCTGCGGGTTGGCGGAGATGAAATGAACCAGGTTATTGCGCGTTATTTAAGAAAATCCTACAACCTTGATATAGGCGAAAGAACAGCGGAAAAAGGCAAAATTGAAATCGGTTACGCCATCGACCCTCCTCAAAACCTTACTTGTTTTATTAAAGGTCGCGACCTGGCAACCGGCTTACCCAACGGGATTGAAGTAACTTCAAAAGAAATCTGTGAAGCGCTAAGTGAACCGCTGCAGTCAATTCTTGAGGCCGTCAGGTCCACTCTAGAAAAGACGCCGCCGGAACTTGCCGCTGATATCATTGACCACGGCATGACCTTGACCGGCGGCGGCGCGCTCCTAAAAAACATCGACAAATTTATTGCTCGGCATACAAATATGCCCGTTCACGTGGCCGATGACCCTCTTACCTGCGTAGCCCGGGGAACGGGAAAGGCACTGGAGGAAATCAATCTTTTAAGGAAGCTGGCCGTAAATTGGCGGGTCAGTTGACTTTTAATTTTTGAATTCCGTTCACGTCTATATAATAATTATCTTTGTATATAAGCTCGGAAATAGGAATAATGCTGTAACCATCACTTTTTAAATATTCGATAATCGGTTCCAGCGCTTGGGGCGTGTTGGTGCCGTCATTATGAAAAAGAACAATGGCTCCAGGATGGATCCTTTGAGTTACGCGCTGGATGATCGCTTCGGCGGAGAGATTTTTCCAGTCTAGCGAATCAACGCTCCACTGGACCGGGACCAGGTTCTCTTCCCTGGCAATCGTAATAACCCGGTTATTATATGCGCCAAAGGGTGGTCTGAACAGAAAAGGCTTCTCACCTGTCACCTCGATAATTTTCTGCCGGTTTTCGACAAGCTCGCGGCGAATTTTTTCATCGTTTAATCCGGGCAGACTGGGATGGCTTGCTGTGTGAAGACCGGTTTCATGACCCTGAACCACAATCTCTTTTGCCAGTTCCGGGTATGAATTAAGCCAGATATTGGTTAGAAAAAAAGTCGTCTTAAGGTTGTGCTTTGCTAAGACCTGCAAAATTTGAGGGGTTCTGCTGCTTCCCCAGGTAGCATCAAAAGAAAAAGCCGCTTTCTTTTCCTGGAGGTCTACCGCATATATGGGATGGAGCTTGTTTGTTCCCGCGACCAGAACACTGACCACTTCCCCGGCAGTATCCATAATGGGCACATGAAAGAAACAGCAGACCGCCAGCAGGATGGTTGCCGCCAGCAGGAATCCGGCTGCATGCCTTTTGGAAAAATATACAATTGAAATGGTAATCCCTCCTTCCCGTTTTTTTATCACATTTTATTCATAAACGCTCAATCTAGACCAGTTCACTGGCCTATAAATAAAAAAGAGAGCCGTTTTGACTCTCTTCTAAACATCTATGATTATGATAAGGAATAGTTCGGCGCTTCTTTGGTGATCTGGATGTCATGGGGATGGCTTTCTCTAAGACCTGCCGGGGTCTGTCGGATAAACCTGGCTTTGGTCTTCAGTTCCTTAATAGTCCTGCAGCCCGTGTAACCCATCCCTGCCCGCAGGCCGCCCACCAGCTGGTAAATGGTTTCGGATACCGGCCCTTTGTACGGCACGCGCCCCTCTACGCCTTCGGGCACAAGTTTAGGAATATTCTCCTGGAAATAACGGTCTGAAGAACCTTCCTTCATAGCGGTGATGGAACCCATTCCCCTGTATACTTTATAACTTCTCCCCTGATATATTTCTACATCGCCAGGGCTTTCTTCTGTTCCTGCCAGGAGGCTGCCGATCATTACCACATCAGCCCCTGCCGCCAGAGCCTTTGTTATGTCGCCGGAGTACTTGATCCCCCCGTCGGCAATGACGGGTATTTTATATTTCATGGCCTCGCTGGCACACTCATAAATGGCCGTTATCTGAGGCACGCCCACGCCTGTTACCACCCTGGTCGTGCAGATCGAGCCGGGTCCTATGCCTACCTTGACCGCGCTCGCTCCCGCGCTGATCAGTTCCCTCGTAGCTCTGGCAGTTGCCACATTGCCGGCAATAATGTCAAGACCGGGATAGTCGCGTCTTATCTGTTCAAGCGTCCGAAGGACTCCCTCGGAATGCCCGTGCGCCGTGTCAATAACCACAACGTCTACCTTTGCTTCCACGAGTGCCTTCACCCGCTGCATGGTGTCATTCCCTACCCCTACGGCCGCGGCAACACGAAGCCTGCTGTTTTCATCCTTCGCCGAGTTGGGGTATTTGATTGTTTTTTCTATATCCTTGATGGTTATTAACCCGGCCAGGTTGAAGTCCTTATCGACCAGGGGAAGCTTTTCTATTTTATACCTGCGCAGTATTTCCTTGGCCTCTTCTATCGTCGTTCCAACAGGCGCCGTTATAAGGTTGTCCTTGGTCATGACCTCGTCTATCTTTTTGCTGTAATCGTTCTCAAACCTCAGGTCCCTGTTGGTCAGTATGCCGATCAGTTTATGTCCTTCAGTAATGGGTATTCCAGAAATGTGGTAACGTTCCATGATCTGCAGCGCTTCGTAAATGGTATGGTCCTTGCTTAAAAAAACAGGGTCGGTGATTATGCCATGCTCCGAACGTTTCACTTTGTCAACTTCCAAGGCCTGCTCTTCTATGGTCATATTCTTATGAATGACCCCGATGCCGCCTTCCCTGGCCATAGCCCTGGCCATCCTGGAATCGGTCACGGTGTCCATTCCGGCGCTCATGATCGGTATGTTGAGTTTAATATTCTGGGTGAGGTTTGTTGTAATATCAACATCTCGCGGCAACACCTGGGATTTGTCCGGAAGGAGGAGAACATCGTCAAAGGTCAGTCCCTCCCCTTTGAATTTATCCGGCAGCACAAAAAAATTCCCCCTTTTCTCCTTGAGATTTATTTCGGGCTACTTCGTATTATTGGAATTATATCATATCGAGAACCGCAGTGGACAGAATATTATTTTTTATTCTCTTCATCTTCCTCGAAATAATAATCAGCTTCAATGTGGTCATCGGGAACTGCCCTGTTGACGAACCAGTTCAACAGCAAAAAGATAAGGCCAAGGTCGTCAAGCTGGCCGATCAGCGGCACATCAGGTACCAGGTCAAACGGCCAAAGCAAATAACCCGCCCCCAACAGCAAAAGAAGGAGTTTGTTTCCCCCGGGGACACGGGGATCCTTTAATAGCAGCCAGCTCGTTTTTATGAGACGAGGAATATTCCAGATCATATTCCATTTGCTGCGGAAAGCAGCCATGACTGATTCCTCCTTTCTTATCCAGTTTCTTCAAGATGCGACGTGTCATTCAGCAGCTCTACCGTGACCTCTTTTCCCCTAATAACGACTATGTTTACGGCCGCGTTTTTCTGCCGGTATTTCCACATGTTGGAGAGCGGTTCGTTTAAAAGGCCGCAAAGCATTGCGGCAATAGTTCCTCCGTGGGTTACCACCGCGATGTTTCCGCTTGGATAAACAGCCAGTATTTCCTGCAAGCCCTTTAAAGCCCTCTCCTTCAATTCAACAAAAGTCTCCGCCCGCTCCACTTTTAAAAGATGCGGGGCTTCTTTCCATATCCTTAACTGTTCCGGGTAATCCCTTTCAATATCCTGGTAAGTCAATCCCTCCCAGACCCCGAAATTTATTTCCCTCAGTAGAGGAGACGTTTTTACCTCGAGTCGATGCGAACTCGCTATTATTTGCGCCGTCTCCACAGCCCTCCTCAAGTCGCTCGAAAAGACGGCCACCAGTTTTTCGTTCCTTATCCTTTCCCGGAGGGCCCTGGCCTGCCTGACTCCTTCACTATTCAACCTGGTATCAGTATGCCCCTGATAACGCAATTCATAATTCCATAATGTAAGGCCGTGCCGAATAAGAATTATACGGGCTGTCATTTTTACTCCTCTTTCTTTTTCTTTACCTAACATTATAAACTAGAACCGGCCTGAGAACACGGACCAGAATAAAAAAAATGACCCGGTCATCTCGTTTATCAAGCCGTAGGTATCGCCTGTAAGCCCCTTTAAAGCGTTATTGATCTTCTTGGCAGCCAAGTAGACGCAAAACAGCGTCAGGGGCAAGGCCAGGTACAATTTTGCCGGCAAAATGACTATAGAAAAAATGAGGGTGTAAAGTGAGGCCCAGAACAGGTTGATTTTACCACTATAACCGTGGAATAATTTTCCCAAGCCCTCTTGCTTGGCGTACGGGAACAAGGAAATGGCACATGCCATAGCCCAGCGCCCCAGCATGGGCATAACGAGAAGGACCTGCACATACAGGTTTGCCGGCAGCTCAAGAAGAAGCAGGACCCTGATCAAAATGTGAACGACAAGTCCCAGCACTCCCATCGAGCCAACCCTGCTGTCTTTCATTATTTCCAGCATCTTTTCCCTGCCGCAGCCGGATAAAAGCCCGTCGCAGGAATCCATTAAACCATCGTGATGCAAGCCCCCTGTTATGACAATTTCCAGGACGATTACAAGGAGCACGGTGGAAGGCTTTTGCAAAAAAATGCTGCCTGCGCGTGCGGCCATGGCCAGCAGGCCGCCAATAAGCAAACCGACCAGCGGGAAAAAAACCGTGGAATCCTTAAAATCGTCTTCAGGATTGTACGCGTTCTTTATTAAATTCACACGAGTAAGAAATTGGAGCGCAGTTAGAAACCTTTTCAATAAAACCACCTTGCTATCGATAAATCTTTAGCGCTTTCAAACTGTAATTTATTTTAGCCTTACAGGTATACCCAGGGCAACCAGGTACACTTCCTCAGCATGCGAGGCCATTTTCTGGTTAACAAAACCAACCACATCCCTGTACAACCGGCTGAGCGGGTCAGGCGGCACCAGGCCCCAACCCACTTCGTTGGTCACAGCGATAAGGGTGAGATCAAGGCGGCGAACCGTTTCCATCAGGCTGTCAATACTCTGAAAAATGTATTCCTCGATGCGTTTATCAGCCAATTTCTCCTCATGCACGTCCTTAACCACGGAAAAAAGCAGGTTCGAAACGTAAAGGGTCACACAGTCTAAAAGCCACACCTTATAAGCCGGGTGGTGTTTTTCTATTACCAGGTGCACGGCAGTTTGTTCCTCAAAGGTTTGCCAACCAGCCGGCCTCCTTTTCTTATGCCGTTCAATCCTCTCTTCCATTTCCCGGTCCAGTGCTTGTGCCGTGGCCAAATAGGCCACATGCTTGTCCATACCTGCAGCGAGTTTTTCAGCGAACAGGCTTTTACCACTCCTTGCAGCCCCCGAAACAATAATTAATTTTCCCAATTTATAGTTCCTCCATCAAACTGCGTTGTTCATCCTTTAACTCCACCAGGTAAGAGTTGTATTTCATCAACCTTTTGGCGTACCTGCGGTTATCCATTTGCAGTTTTTTATTCTCTTTCTCCAGCCTGCTTACACTATTTTTCTTTTCTTCTTCCATTCTTTCGATGAGGTTCATTAAAACCCTTCTGCTTACCCGCAGCTGTTCCACTTGTTTTTCCAATTCCTTAACCCGCCGGCGGAGCAGCCAGATTTCTTGTTCATAACCCATCGTTTACGATCAGCTCCCGCAATATATTCTCATTTTTATTATATTCCCGGGAGCTTTTTCATAGTCTTTTGTCAGCCCGAAATTCCGGCTTCTTTTTTTAAAGAGCTTATAGTTCCGGGCGGGACAAAAACAGCGCCCAAATTATTTATATCACCTGGTTCATGCCCGTGAAAATCGGAGCCTCCCGTAATTATCAGACCATGCTCTTCGGCCTTGTGTGAACAGTATTCTTCCATCTCCCTTGTATGCAGCGGATAAAACGCCTCTATTCCCCTAAGGCCCGCCTCCATACAAGGTTCCAGCAGCTCAAACGGGAAACCCAAACCGGGGTGGGCCAACACCGGTACGCCGCCCGCCGTTTTTACCAGCCCAATGGCCTGGAAAGGTGACAGCCTGCAGCGGCTCACATACCCTGGACAGCCCGGGTTGAGCAGCCTGTTGAAGGCCTCTTCCATGTTTTTGACATAACCTTTTTCTACCAGGGCGAGGGCAACATGAGGCCTGCCGGCACTGGCAGAACCGGCTGCTTTTTTTCTGACATCATCCAGGGAAAGTTTGTACCCCGCTTTATTCAATTTGCCAACCATTTTCTCAATACGCAGTTCCCTGAAAGCGGCCAATTCCTCCAATTTATTCTGAAGTTCAGGATTAAAAATGTCAATGTAATATCCTAAAATATGGACCTCGTACCGGCAGTATTCAGCACTTAACTCTATCCCCGGGATAACCTGCAGTAAAAACGGGTCGCTGTTGGCATCTTTTAACCGGAAAAGGCCTGCTGTGGTATCATGGTCAGTAATGGCAAGATACTTTAAATTTTTCTTTCTGGCCAGTTCCACTACCTGGGCGGGTGAATAAAGCCCGTCGGAAGCACTGGTGTGCACATGCAGGTCCATTTTCTCCTCGCTGTTATTCTCCCGGAAGAACCTCGTAAAGGACACGTATAAAATTACCTCCCATTACTTTCTTGATGTTTTCTTCTTTCCAGCCTTTTTTAAACAGCCTTTCCGCAAGGTCGGGCAAGCAGGCGACGTTTGCCAGGCCGGCCGGAGTTTTATTTATGCCGTCAAAATCCGACCCTAATCCGACGTGGTCAACACCGGCCACTTCCGCGGCATGCTCCAGGTGTTCAACAACCTTCTCTATCCCGACATTATTATCTCCCAAAAATCCCGGGAAAAAGTTTATTCCTATTATACCATTGTTTTCAGCCAGCGCACGCAGCTGTTTATCACTAAGATTGCGCGGGTGGTCTTTCAGCGCCCTGCAGCAGGAATGGGTGGCGGCTACCGGTTTGCTGCTAAGCTCCATCACATCCCAAAAGCCTGCTTCAGCCATGTGCGAGACATCGATAAGCATACCCAACCGGTTCATTTCCTGCACCACGTCCCGTCCAAGCCTCGTAAGCCCGCCGCGGCTTTCATTTTCCCATGCGCCGTCAGCCAGGCTGTTTCTTTGGTTCCAGGTAATGGTGAGACAGCGGAATCCAAGTTCAAAAAGGATGCTTAAGATGTTCGGCTTGCCTTCGATCGCCTCCCCGCCTTCAATCGCGAGCAAGAACCGGGTCACGTCGGGGCCCAGCCGCCGCAGGTCGTTTTTTTCTCTCACCACCTCAAGCCGTTCTTTATTCTCTTCCTGCAGTGACCGGAAATATGCCAACAGTTCCAATACCCTGGCCAGAGACCCGGCCGGTTTATACGCCGGTTCAATATAAAAGGCCAAAAACTGCAGGTTTACCTTGCCTTTTTTCAGACGCGGCCAGTCAAGGTGCCCTTTATTGTTTTCCATCCAAAAACATCTCTTTTTTTTGTACAATTCTAATATGGTATCGCAGTGGCCGTCCACAACTGTCATTTCTTCGTATCTTTCCCGCCATTCTTTTTTCAAAAACCTCACCTCTTGCCTGGTTAATAAATAAAACAAAAAAAGCCTGTCAATCAACAGGCCCAGTTTAAAAATATTTATCTGGGTTCCACGATAAGCTTGATCGCCGTTCTTTCTTCCCCGTCAATCACGATGTCGGTAAAAGCGGGGATACAGATCAAATCAATACCGCTGGGAGCTACAAAGCCCCTGGCAATAGCTACCGCTTTTACGGACTGGTTTAAAGCCCCGGCTCCTATTGCCTGAATTTCTGCACAACCTCTCTCCCGGATCACACCGGCCAGTGCGCCTGCCACCGCATTTGGGCTGGACTTTGCTGAGACCTTTAAAACTTCCAATCTTGTTACCTCCCAACTCACGCGCATAGTAAGATTTGTATAATAACTATTCTACACGGTTTATGAAATTCCTTTAAAATCCAGAGTCAAATGTTGGACAAATTTAAGTATTTCTAATCATTTTTTCATCAATCCTTTCAATTTTCGACGTCCTGCCTGATGATTCGTCAATATCCAACAGCAGGGCGTTAAACTGGACAGGACCGCCTGCCACTTCGAAGCGGGTAGGCATCTGGCTCATAAATTTCCTTATAACCAGTTCCTTATCCACCCCGAGTACAGAATCGCGGGGACCGGTCATGCCTACATCCGTAATATACCCTGTACCAAGAGGCAGTATCCGTTCATCCGCGGTCTGGACATGGGTATGCGTCCCGACAACAGCCGATACCCTTCCATCCATAAACCAACCAAACGCGATTTTTTCCGAAGTGGCCTCGGCATGAAAGTCTATGATTATCAAATTGGTCTCCTTTCTCATTTCCCGAACAATCGATTCTGCCGCGCGGAAAGGGCAGTCCAGGGGCGGTAAAAAAACACGTCCTGCCAAATTAATTACTCCCAGCTTTAAACCGCCTCGCAGGCTCAAGACGACGCTCCCCCTTCCGGGTGTTCCGGGGGGGTAGTTCGCCGGCCTGATCAACAGCGGGTCGTGCTCAATGAATTCTAATATTTCTTTTTTATCCCAGGTGTGATTGCCCATAGTAATGACATCAATACCCGCATCATACATTTCACGGGCAATCGGCTGAGTAAGACCGTTGCCGCCGGCAGCGTTTTCTCCGTTGGCAATAACCACGTCCAGGTTGTATTTCTTGCGGTATGGTTTTACCAGTTCTTTTACTGTTTTTCTTCCAGGACGTCCTACAATATCCCCCACCATCATGATCCGGATCATAATTTCCTCCATATAACATTATGCTCGCGCAAATATATTATTACCTAAGTGGTAAGCAGGCTAATCGTTTCTTCATCGTTTTGTCTTCTTCCTTTCGGCTTTTGCCTCACATATACCATTCTTTGCGTTATGTACACAAATTTCATTATTCGTTGCCTCAGGCTAAAATCCTCTTCCCGGGTCAATTTTGGGTTCTTGTACCAATGGTAAAAAAGCATTTAAACAATGTTGTTGCTCACTAATTCGTAATAAGAAACGGCTGCAGGCAGCCGTTTCTTACCGTTTTTGCTTTCAGGTTTATTTTGCGTAATCAACCGCTCTTGTCTCCCTGACGACAACAACCTTTATCTGTCCAGGGTATTCAAGATTCTCTTCAATCTTTTTGACAATATCGCGCGCCATACGGACAGACGTGGCATCATCGATCTTTTCGGGTTTTACGATTATCCTTATTTCCCTGCCTGCTTGAATGGCATATGACTTCTCGACGCCTTCAAAAGCGTTAGCAATTTCCTCCAGCTTTTCCAAGCGTTTGATGTACGCTTCGAGAGTTTCTCTTCTTGCTCCGGGCCGGGCTGCCGAAATGGCATCAGCGGCAGCCACCAGCACCGCTTCGATTGTTTGAAAAGGCTGGTCGCCGTGGTGAGCAGCAATCGCATGCACGACTTCGTATGACTCCCTGTACTTTTTGGCCAGGTCTGCCCCAATTGCGACGTGCGGCCCTTCAACTTCGTGGTCGACTGCCTTGCCGATGTCGTGCAACAACCCCGCGCGTTTAGCAACAGCCACATCCGCCCCTATTTCGGCCGCCATGATTTTAGCGAGATGGGACACCTCGATGGAATGTTTCAAAACATTCTGGCCGTAGCTTGTCCTGTATTTAAGCCGTCCCAGTATTTTGATGAGCTCCGGGTGCAGGCCGTTTACGCCAGTTTCAAACGTTGCCTGTTCGCCTTCTTCCCTTATTTTCTGTTCAATCTCTTTTTGTGATTTTTCAACCATCTCTTCTATCCGGGCGGGATGGATTCTTCCATCCTGGATCAGCTTTTCTAGGGCATTCCTGGCCACTTCCCGGCGAATAGGATCAAAACCTGAAAGTATTACGGCTTCCGGCGTATCATCAATGATCAGGTCAATTCCCGTCAGGGTTTCCAAAGTCCTGATATTTCTTCCTTCTCGACCGATAATCCGTCCTTTCATTTCATCATTGGGCAGGGCGACAACGGAAACGGTTGACTCGGCCACATGGTCGGCGGCGCAGCGCTGAATGGCGAGAGAGATAATATCCCGCGCCTTCTTTTCCCCTTCCTCTTTGGCCTTGTTTTCATATTCCTTTATTAACATGGCCGTTTCATGCTTGATTTCATCTTCTACCCGCGCCAGCAGTATTTCACGCGCCTGTTCAAAAGACAGATTAGATATTTTTTCCAGCTCAGACATTTGTTTTTGCAAAACTTCGGATAGGTTTCTTTTTTGGTGGTTTAATTCATGCTCCATTTTATGGAGCATCTCTTCTTTACGTTCGATTGAATCTGTCTTTTTATCAAGCGTTTCTTCCTTTTGCAGCAGTCGCCTTTCCAATCTCTGCAGTTCATTGCGCCGTTCTCTCATTTCCCTTTCGGCTTCCATACGGAAACGGTGGGCTTCTTCTTTTGCTTCCAGAATCGCTTCTTTTTTCCTGGCTTCCGCGTTCCTTTTAGCTTCCTCCAGCAATTTCACCGCGGCTTCTTCCGCTGAGGCTATCTTTGCTTCCGCCGTCTTTTTTCTGACGATATACCCGGCAAAGGACCCGCAGGCAAGTGCCAGCAACGCTATAACAACATAGTAAAGAATCTTCTTCACCTCCATCTTTATTATTTCGACTAATAAAAAAAACCGAGTTAATTCGGTTATTTTAAGCATCCATCATATCATTACCGCGGGTCAAGACCATACTTAGCCCTCGGAGGGCAAAGCTGCATCTGGCTATACAAAACCCGTACCGGGATTTAAAGCTTATATATACTTTGAGTTAATATATATGCTAAAATCCAACGATGGAGATTAAAACAACCGGATTTATCCATTATCATTCTAATATTTCTTGAAATAACTGTCAAGATTAGTCCCCATTTAAACAATGGCCGCGAAAACACAATTCAACAACTTTTCTGATTGTTTCGTCAGAAAACCCCTTACGAGCAAGGTTCCCTGCCAGGGTACCAGGAGAATATTTTTTTTGCAGAAGATATTTATTTGCCAACCTGCACGCTGTTTCTATTTCCTTGTCGCTGTCATAATCCGCGAGCACATCATCAATTATATCCCGGGGTATTCCTTTTATTTCCAGCAGTTGTTTTAAATAAAGCGGCCCGCGCGGTTTGCGGGTGGTATGATAAGAATATATCTCCCGCGCCAGGTTTTCGTCATCAAGATATCCTGCGCGTTGGAGACGTTGAACCGTTTCATCCGTTTCCGGCAGTCCGTAACCGGCCCTCAACAGGGCTTGCTTAATCTCTTCGCTGCTGTAACCCCTCCGAGCCAGTCTTTTCAAAGCAAAAGCAAACGGTTCTTCCTTCATCAGTCAACCTGTGAGTCATCGGCGCTGCTGGCGCTTTTTGCGCTTGTAAAACTGAAGGTACTGCGCACCTTTTCTTCGATTTCTCTGGCAATTTCAGGATGTTCTTTCAAATATTGCCTGGCATTCTCCTTTCCCTGGCCAAGCCGCGTATCGTTGTACGAATACCAGGTGCCGCTTTTCGAAATAATATCCTGCTCGGCTGCCATGTCGATTATGCTGCCTTCGCGTGAGATTCCCTCGCCGTACATTATATCAAAATCCGCCTGCTTGAAAGGCGGCGCTATTTTGTTTTTCACAATCTTAACCCGCGTGCGGCTCCCTACTAATTCAGAACCCTGTTTGAGCGTCTCGATTTTTCTTACCTCCATGCGAATAGACGCGTAAAACTTCAGCGCCCTTCCGCCGGGAGTTGTTTCCGGGTTACCGAACATTACGCCAACTTTTTCCCTGATCTGGTTAATGAATACAGCAATCGTGTTTGACTTGCTGATTGCCCCGGTAAGCTTACGCAGGGCCTGGGACATGAGCCTGGCCTGAAGCCCCACGTGAGCATCGCCCATCTCGCCCTCGATTTCCGCTCTGGGTACCAGCGCCGCCACCGAGTCAATAACAATAACATCCACCGCACCGCTGCGGACCAGGGCCTCGGCGATTTCCAGAGCCTGCTCGCCGGTGTCAGGCTGGGAAACCAGAAGGTTATCAATATCCACACCGAGATTCCTGGCATAAACGGGGTCGAGGGCGTGTTCCGCATCGATAAAAGCCGCTACCCCGCCATTTCTCTGCGCTTCAGCCACAATATGCAGGGCAACCGTCGTTTTCCCGGAAGACTCAGGCCCGTAGATTTCCACTACCCTGCCACGCGGCACCCCGCCGACTCCCAGGGCCAAATCAAGCGAAAGAACCCCGGTGGAAATCACATTCACCTGCAGTTTGGCCGGCGATTCGCCCAATCTCATAATCGACCCTTTGCCAAACTGCTTTTCAATTGATATAAGGGCCATTTCCAGCGCTTTTTTCTTATCCGACATGGAAACCCTCCTCAAACAAAACATTTGTTCGATACTCTGATTGTACAATTTTTGGTATGCTTTGTCAATTATGATTATTTTTCAACGGGAAATTACAGTATACACTGTAAATAGGACCATCAGGCGTCAAACGGCTGGTGTACAGGTTTATCTCTTTCAATAAGAAGCTGCTGTTTTCCACATGCTCGTATTCCCTGAGCTCACTGGTATCTCTTTCTGCTGCCCGTTTGCGGGCAATAGTGATGTGCGGGAAAAAAGGCCTTTCTTCAATTTGACATCCAATATTCTGGAGGACTGTCCCCGTATGATTGTGAATTCGCCTGATTTCCTCAATCTCCCCGCGTAAAGAGAACCACAGCACTCTGGCCTCATAACGGTTTGGAAACGCCCCTATTTTCCCGGGAACAACTTGTACAGCCCGGAAATTCGCCAGCATAGGAATGCACTGCTTGGCTATTTCCTTAAGCTGTTCTTCTGTTTGATTACCTAAAAAATGGATGGTCAGGTGAAGATTCTCCTTAGCCACCCACCTGAAACCGGAATAAACGTGACGCAGTTTCTCCTGTGTTTCAACAATCACCTTGAGCAATTCCTCAGGAAGAACGAACGCCAAAAAGGAGCGCAGAACCATTTCGCGACCTCACCCTCGCTTCTCTATTCTTAATAATCCCTACCTGTTTTATTTTACCTGGAAAACAGTTTTCTTTCCAGGGTAAAGCCTTTTTCCCAATTATATATTTTTATGGTGTCGGCGGCAGCCAGCCGCAGTTCGTTTTTTTCATCCCTTTGGAAATAGAGAAGGACAACCGAATATGGTATTTCCTTGGCCACCTGCAAACCCCTCAGACCGGCCCCTCCTGTGGTTCCGGCATTAACCAGCACGGTCCCCTTTTCCTCCCCGATCATATACTGGTGCGAATGCCCGTAGAGAATCAAAGGCACCATCCCCGCAAGCGGTTCAGCCAGGTTGAAGTTGTGTACGGCAACAAGACAGGGTTTGGTTTCCGCCTCTTCCCACAAGCTAAGCAGCTTGGCCCTGGCCGTGTTTTCCGAAGCTGGATCGGGCGGCGCAACGGACCTCGAAGATGATGCGGGATCCGCCATCCCAAGTATCCTCAAGCCATGGATCTCAATAATCCCCCCGGACAACACCTGCACCTGCGGGTACGCGGCCAAGATTTTCTTGATTTCCGGAGAATCGTGATTCCCCGGTATGAAAACATAAGGCACTTTCAAATCGGCCAGACCGGTCAAAAGGCGGCTTTCCAGCGGCGTCCCGTAGTCGGTAATATCACCTGTATCGATTATCAAATCAACGGGGAAGCTTTTGACTATCTGCTGTATTAACCTGTGAGCGGCAGGATTATTATGAATGTCGCTGACATGCAGGACCAGCAGGTCTGCTTTTTCCTGTTCCAGCGGCTTTATTCTTTCAATCTTTTCAAATACGGCATAGAGGTTGGCGGCAATAACCTGCATTTGATCTCCCAGGAGGTTGAACTTGTTAAAGGCGGCTTCAGCCATATCAATGACCCAGGGCGCCGCCCTGAGAGCCCCGTGATACTCGGGTGTCTTCAGCTTTTCCACCTGGTATGACGACAGAGTCATGGAAATAAGCGCCGCGCTTAAAAGCAACCCCGCTGCGGCTCCCCACAAGGCAGGCTTGAGCTGACGCCCGCAGATGAGAGCCGCGCCCAGCAAACCTCCCAACGCGGCGAGAAACAGCAAGCGCCGCACATAGTTGTAAAGAACTTTCCGCAGTTCGTCTTTCAGCTGGGCGATTAAATGAACGGGCGCAGGCGCTTCATCAATAAGCTGCTGCAGCTCGTCGAGGTCAATGTTTTGGAGAACAAGTTTCAGCTTCAGCGGCGCCCAATGGGTGTGCGCGGTGATGCTTCCCACCGGCGGGAACTGGATTTCCGTTATCCCCTTTGCGTAAAATGAAACTTCCGTTTTGAAATCCATTCCCTTAAGGTTGAAGGTCATACCGCTCAAAAAAGTCGTGAACAGAAGCGACATGAAGAGTGCCATCATTACTGCCCTGGCTGTCTGATTATTCATCATCTGATCCCCGAAAGGTATTTATAAATCAGGTACTGGGCCGCTTTAACGCTTCTTTGCCTGATAAATTCCCTGTCTCCCGTAAAATGATTGGAAACAGACAGTTTCTTATCCCCGGCGTCAAGTCCGATAAAAACCAGCCCTACCGGCTTTTCCTCGCTCCCGCCGCCAGGACCGGCAACTCCCGTAATCCCAAGGCCGATGCTGCTGCCTGTCATTTTCCTTACGGTTCCCGCCATGGCTTCCGCAGCCTCCACGCTGACAGCGCCGTATTTTTCGATCAAAACTGCGGGTACCCCGAGCAAGTTTATTTTGACGTCGTTGCTGTATGCCACCACCGAACCCAAAAAATACTGGGATGAACCGGGAAGGGAAGTCAGGCTGGCGCTGAGCAGGCCGCCCGTGCATGACTCCGCCGCGCTTATGGTTAGTTTTAATTGTTTAAGCCTGCCAGCAATAGCTTCAAGTAGCGTCCCACCGTCCTCAGCCACGAGGTATTCGCCGGCTCTATTCTTGATTTCCTTCAAAACGGGTTCAATTATCTCCTGGAACTCCAGTTCATCCCTGGCCCTGGCCGTAATTCTCAGCTGTATTTCACCCAACGAAACAAGCGGGGCCAGGGTAGGTACGGTCTGCCGGGCGATGAGATCTGAGAGGACCTTTTCCAGCTTGGATTCGCTGATCCCTACAAATCTCAGAAGGCGCGAGTACAGCGCAGGCGTGCCGGGTTTTATTACGTTTTCTTTCAACCAGGAAACGGCATATTTTGAGAACATGTGTTCCATTTCCCTGGGCGGTCCTGGAAGGAGGATAAAAGTTTTGCCGTTGTTATTAACGGCAACGCCTGGGGCAGTGCCGTAATCGTTTCTCAGAACCGCAGAGCCGGGGAAAAAAGCGGCCTGCTTGGTGTTTGACTCGATCCATTCTATCCCTCTTTGGGTAAAATACCTTTTCAACCTTGCCAGCTCCCCGGCATCAACCTGCAGCGGCAGGTTTAAAAATTCTGCCAGCGTTTCCTTGGTCAAATCGTCGCTGGTCGGGCCTAGGCCCCCTGTGGTTATAATAATATCCGCCCTGCCAACCGCCCTTTCATACGTTTCCAACAGCCGCAGGCGGTTGTCACCCACCGTGGTGTGGTAGTATACATCTATTCCCAGTTTGGCCATTTGTTCTGATAAATACCGGGCGTTCGTATTCAGAACCTGGCCCAGCAGCAGTTCCGTGCCGACAAAAATCAACTCGGCGATCATCATTCTTCCCCTCCTAAAACCGTCACTTGAATCATTTTACTTAAAAAACCCGGCCTTATCAACAATTAAAAGCATGAAAAGAAAACACGGTCTTCACCGTGCTTCACTTGCTAAGCAGTCGCCGTATAGTGGTTGCCCGCGTTTAGCAGGCCGCGCAGTTCGTTCCCGCTTATTTTCTCTTTCTCTTGGAGAAGACTTACAATTCTGAAAAGCATTTCCCTCCTGCAGGCAATGATTTCCACCGTTCTTGCCTCCAGACTGCGGATGATTTCCTGGCAAATCCGGTACAAATCGCTTTTGGGGATCATTTCGGGCGAAACCACTCCCAGCCTGGAAAGTCCCGTTCCAACAATTTTTTCAGTCAGGCTCAGCGCCTGTTGAAAGTCATTGGCCGCTCCCGTGCTCCGCTCTCCCAGGAATAGGTCCTCGCTGATCGCTCCGGCCAGGAGGATCATAATTTTTTTTTCCAGTGCCGATTTCGTATAAAGCTGCTGTTCCTCCGCCTGGTTGTGTCTCACATAACCCAGCGCACTGCCGCGCGAAGTCACCGTAACCTGGTCTACCGAACCCGGGTTAAGAGTCTCGCTTACCAGTGCATGACCTGCTTCATGAACCGCCACCCGGTGCAGTATTTCCTTGCTAGCCCTGTTCCCCAGCTTTTCGCCAAGTATGACCTTGTCCACGGCTTCCCTCAGGTGGACCTGTGTAATATGCTGGCTTCCGTCCCGCAAGGCAAGAATGGCCGCTTCATTGGTGAGGCTCTCCAGGTGCGCACCAGAAAAACCGTACGTCCCGCTGGCTATTTCTTCGACATCCACGTCCGGGGCCAGAGGTTTGTTCCTGCAGTGCAGCCGGATAATGGCGGCCCTGTCTTCTTTGTCAGGCAGGTCTACCCTTACCTGGCGGTCAAAACGGCCGGGCCGCAGAAGGGCTGTGTCCAGCAAGTCCGACCGGTTGGTGGCGGCAATCAGGAGGATCTGGCAATCTTTTTCAGTGGTAAGCCCGTCCATTTCTACCAGCAGCTGATTAAGGGTCTGATCGTATTCCAGGTGACTGCTGTGGCTTCCTCTTTTCCCGCCGAGCACTTCTATTTCATCGATAAAAATGATCGCTCTGTTCTTTTTTTCTTTCTTGGCCATTTCACGAGCAGTCTGGAACAGGTTTCTCACCCTTTGCGCCCCCACGCCGGCATACATTTCAATAAACTCGCTTCCCGACGCGGCCAGAAAAACGGCGTCGGTATAACCTGCCGCAGCTTTCGCCAGAAGTGTTTTCCCCGTGCCGGGAGGCCCTGTAAGGAGAATCCCCTTCAAGGGCCTGATGCCCATTTTTCGAACCTGTTCCGATTTCAAAAGGAAATCCAACGCTTCTTTCAATTCCTGCTTGGCAGTCTCCTGCCCACCAATATCGTCAAAATTAAACTGCCGCTCCTGGTAAACCTTTTGGTGTGAATCCAGCCTCAGCAGCCCCTTTTTCCTGGAGATTACATAAAAAGCGTAACCGAAAGCGCCTAAAATTAACAGGGGCGTAACATCATAACCCAGGTAGACCAGGTAAGAGAGTATGCCAAGAGAAATACCCGCAATTATTTCCTTATTGATCACAGATACTCTCCTCCCATGGTATTGATTATCATTAATGGCGACCCGCCCCGGTTGAGGATCATGTGGGCTGTCTTATCGCCGGAACTGGCCGTAATAAACACATAATTATTGTCCACTTCCAATTCATAAACAACGCCCATCCGGCTGGCCTTCCTGTCAAGATGCGCAGGCAGTTCGGTAAACTTGCCAGTGCTGATCGCTTCAAACAACGGCAGCCTGGCCTGCGTCATGAAATCCCGCAATTCAGCGTTTGAAGGATTCTGTATTACTATGGTTAGGTTTTCGGGCTCCCGGTAGTTTTGTTCGGCAAGCTGGTCAAGCAAAAGATAAAAACTGGCCCTTAACTTTTCTCGTACGGAAAACTGGACTTCTATCCGGTAACGCGATTTTAGTTTTTCCACCTTAAACGAGCTGATGGAGCTCATCTTGGTCATCGTGTTTTCCAAAGGCTTGGCATAAACCACTCTATTATAAAGGTGGGTAGCTCCCACCAGGATCACCATTGTCAAAAAACTCGAAATAATAACTGTCAGCGCACGCACAGCTTTTTGGGGCAAAATTACCACCTCTCTTTCCCGAATATTATATCACAGCAAGTCCCGCCCTTCCTTAGAGAAAGGCTGGAAACACGAAAAGACGCCGGGACGGCGCTCCAGCGTCTTATAAGCTAAAACACAACAATTACCAGATAAAACCTGCTCCGGCCGACAGCAGCCTTGCCGCCAGTCCGGCAGCCAGGTCGTCGGCCATTATCCCTAAACCTCCCGGCAGTTCTTGCAGTTTATTGATCGGGAACGGTTTTACCATGTCAAAGAACCTGAAAAGAACGAAAGCGACCAAAAAGATCCTTATATCCTGAATCTGCCAGGAAGCAATAAACATCCCGCAGATTTCATCAAAAACAATATGGGGGCTGTCATGTTCGTTTAAGATAGCTTCAGCCCTATCGCAGATAAATATCCCCGCCGCACACAGCACGATGATCTGCCATATATCAGGGTGGTAAATCCAGGCAATTACCGCCGCCAGGGCGCTGCCGGTCGTTCCTGGAAAACGCGGCGCGTAGCCGCTGCCGAAACCTGTGGCTATAGCCTTGATTAAAAACTTCATTCCAGCTTTAACCTCGTACTTCGCCTGGCCTTAAGATAGTAATCCACCCCTGACCAGATTGTAAAAATAACGGCTACATAAATGGCATATTTTCCAAAAGTTATGTTGAACAAACTTAAGGGGAAATCTTTGAGCAGCAGCGCGGATATGGCTACTATCTGGCTGATCGTTTTTAGTTTTCCCAGTTTGCTTGCCGCAATAACGACCCCTTCGCCAGCCGCAATAGCCCTAAGACCAGTGACGAAAAATTCCCTTCCGATAATGATAACGGCAACCCAGGCGGATATTTGTTTAAGGTCCACAAGAGAAATGAGCGCAGCGGAGATCAGCAGTTTGTCGGCGAGAGGGTCCATGAGTTTTCCCAGGTTTGTCACTTGCCTCTTTTTCCTGGCAATATAGCCGTCCAACCCGTCCGTACTGGCCGCGATGATAAAAATAACTGCCGCAATATATTCCCCGAACGGGATTTTGA
This sequence comes from Peptococcaceae bacterium, assembly GCA_024655825.1. NCBI lineage: Bacteria > Bacillati > Bacillota > Clostridia > Eubacteriales > Peptococcaceae > Peptococcaceae bacterium. The sequence continues at coordinate 46,854 of JANLFJ010000003.1, forward strand.
TCAACAAAAAAAACATAAACACCGGGACAAGAAAGATTCTGGAAAGTGTAAGCTTATTCGCCAAATTCATGCATTATCTCTCCTATTAAGGCGAATTCTTGACTGTGGGTAATTTTAACTGCCAGTATATCGCCCGGATTCACACCTGGTACTGGTCTGAAATACACCACCCCGTCAATTTCAGGGGCATCTCCTCTTGTTCTTCCTTCCCAAAGCCCTTCGCAATCTGAACTTGGGCCATCAACTATTATTTCTGTCATTTTGCCAACCTGCAGCGCTTGCTTGGCGCTCATGATTTCTCTTTGTATTTTAACAGCTTCTTCAAGCCTTCTCTGTTTTTCCCTGGCGGGTATCTGCCGGCGAAGTGAAGCCGCCGCGGTTCCCGGTTCCCGCGAATAAGTAAAAAAACCCGCCCTGTCAAACCTTGTCTCTTCAAGAAAAAAAAGCAACTCTTCAAAATCTTTTCTGCTTTCTCCAGGGAAACCCACGATAAATGTCGAACGCAGCACCATATCAGGCACAAAGGCGCGAATTCTGTCCAGCAGCCTTCTTATGCTGTCTTTGCCCAGTGTCCTGCCCATCTTCTTCAGTATCCCGTCCGAGATGTGCTGCAGCGGAAGATCGAGATAGGAACACACCTTTTTTTCCTCCTTGATCACCTGCAGCAGCGAATCTGTGATATGCGCCGGATATGAATAAAGCAGCCTCACCCAGGCCAGTCCCGGGATTTTGACCAAGTCTTTCAACAGTTCCGGCAGGACAGGTTTCTTATATATATCATAACCATACCAGGTCGTATCCTGGGCTACCAGGATTATTTCTTTTACACCCTCCTTAGCCAGGGCATCCGCTTCAGTAAGTATGGCTTCCTTCCTTCTGCTGCGGTAAGGGCCGCGCACTGACGGGATTACACAATATGAGCACCGGTTATCGCACCCTTCGGCAATCTTCAGGTAGGCGTAATGCTTTCTCTCTCCAGGCGGAAACTGCACCCCATCATTGTACAGAAACCCAGCAGGATCGCCCACGCAGGTCGCTTTCTTCCCGGGCTTCAAGGTTTTTAGGACAACCGGTAAACGCGGAATATCGCCAGTACCTATGATTATATCAATTTCAGGTATTTCTCGTTCCAGTTCCCCGGCATATTTTTGTGCCAAGCAGCCTGCAGCAACCAGTACCCGGCAATTCCCTTTTTTCTTCCAGAGGGTCATGTCGAGAATTGTCTCGATTGATTCGCGCCTGGCATCTTCAATAAACCCGCAGGTGTTGATTATAATAATCTCGGCCTGCTCCGGGTTCTCAGTAAGACAATAACCTTCCTCCCGCAAATAGCCTTTGATCTGCCTGCTGTCCACCTGGTTTTTGGGACAGCCCAGCGTTACAACCTTAACGCGCCGTGGCATCCGGATCCTCCATATCTGCCGCCTTCAACTATAACTTGCTTGAATAAGTATATAACACCGCTGCAGTGATGTCAAAAAAAACCTGTTGCGGATTACCGTTATCTGTTAGAAATCTTTACCTCTTTTATTTCATCGTTCTCCACAACATACTTCTTATAAACGGGTTCTCCTTTTTTGCCCAGCACGCCAAGGTAATTGTCGTTAATATACACTTCAACGTCTCCGGAATTACCCAGAGCAAAATAGACCTGGGTCAGGTTTTCAAACGTTTTTTCTTCCCCTTTGTTCAACGTCCCTTCAAAAAGCAGTGCCTGCCCGCTTCTTACTTCAATCCAGCATTTATAGTCAACAACCCTTATCACCAGGTTTATACTGTCAACCGTTTGCTTGGCTGGCTCCTCAGGCTGTACTTCGGTCGCGTTTTCATCCGCAGCGCCGGCACCAGGCTGGGGTGCCTGGCTGTTTTCCCGGGTGAGTTCATTGGTCCCTCTCATTCCGGACGGCTGACTGATGAACCGGACATAAATGTACTGGAAGGATACCAGCAAGACAACGGCAATGATCCCAACTATGACTGTCATTCTCTTGCGCGGTTTTCCCGGGAGCTCTATTCTTTCGGGAAGAGGTTCAAGCTGAGGTTCTGGATGGAAGGTTTCTTCCAAGGATTTAAGCAGTTCGTTTTCGTCAAGCCCCAGGAAGCGGGCATAAGTCTTCAAAAACCCTTTCAGGTAAACCATGCCGGGAAATATGCCCCATTCTTCTTCCTCCATTGCTTCCAAGTATTTGCGCCTTATTTTTGTGTTTTTCTCGGCTTCGTCCATTTCTATCCCTTTTCCCAGCCTCGCCAGTCTCAGTGTCTCCCCGATTTTACCCATTGTCCTCACCCCTCGTACTAGATATGTTCAATCTTTAAAAAACGTTTTCCTAATAACCTCTGCAGCATATTCCGGCTCGCTTCCGGAGAGGCATGTCTCGTATTCCTTCGAAGGACCGGCAGGATAACGATAAAGCGGGTCATAATAGTCAACAAGCAGTTTTTCAACGAACTCGTCATACCTGCGTTGTTCCAGCAGTTGTAGGATTCTTGCCGTTTTTTCGCCGCCCAGGCGTTTTTTTAACCTCAAAACAGCTTGCTTCAATTGTTCTTCATTTTCTCCCCCAAGACAGGGCGCATACGTGGCAATAAGCCGTTCAACGCGTTTCTCCATCCGGTCATAAACCAGCACCCTTATTCCTTTTTGCATAAACTCAAAAAAACGTGTCGGGAGCAAGACAGAACCGATCCTTCTGCTTTCACACTCCACCACAATCTTGGAAGACTGCCTGTGTTTAAAACACTCCCAGTACAAAAGACCTTCAAAATGTTTTTGGGTGGGCTGTTTCGGCAGCCCAAGATGGCCAAAGACAGAACCCCTGTTACCGGCAATGCCTTCCAGGTCTACAGCTGGCAGGCCTTTATCCTTCAGCTTTTTCAATAATTCTGTCTTGCCGACCCCTGTAAGTCCATCCAATACCACTACTTCTTTTTCAAAATCCCTTTCAAAATAGTTCATAACATGGCGGCGGAAAGATTTATACCCGCCTTCCAGCCTGAAGTGTTTCGTTCCTAGAATATTTAAAACCTGGGATAACGCCTCGCTGCGCATTCCTCCCCGCCAGCAATAAAGAACAACATCTTTTTCCCTGCTCAATCTTTTTATATTCTCGTGCAGCGCTGGAAGCCGTGGAGCGATAAGCGAAAAGCCTTTATCAACCGCTTCTTCAGGAGAACGCTCTTTATAAACCGCGCCAATCAGCGCACGTTCCTCATTATTCAACAGGGGCATGTTAACAGCCCGCGGGATATGGGCTTCCTCAAATTCCAACGGTGAGCGCAGATCGACAAATTGAGGTTTAGGAAGATTTAAGGCCTGTTCAATAGTAATCAGGTTACCCATGTAGTCTTTTTTTTAAACCTCACTTAAGTCAGTCTAATTATTCGGGGTTGGCCTGGTAGCACGACCAAAGGTTTTTTCATACTCCTCCCAGGTCATGCGAATAGCCCTGGGTTTGCTTCCTTCATAGCCTCCCACAATCCCTTTTTGTTCAAGCTGGTCGATAATGCGCGCAGCGCGCGTGTATCCTATCCTGAACCTTCTTTGCAGAAGCGATATTGAGGCCTGCCCGCTTTCAATAAAAAGGCGGGCTGCCTCAGGGAGCAGTTCATCATCCTCGTTCATTTCAGGCGCGTTTTGTTCTGTGTCCGTCCATGGCGTTGTATACTGGGGCGTCTTTTCATCTTGAAGATAGTTGACCAGCCTTTCAATCTCCTGATCGGAGACAAAAGCTCCCTGAACCCTCAACGGCTTGGCCATCCCGGTTGGATAAAAAAGCATGTCCCCGCGGCCTAAAAGCCGCTCGGCGCCCCCCATATCGAGAATCGTTCGCGAATCTGTCTGCGAGGAAACGGCAAAAGCAATCCTGGAGGTGATATTGGCCTTAATGACGCCGGTTAGAACGTCCACGGAAGGCCGCTGGGTAGCCACAACCAGGTGTATACCCGCCGCTCTGGCCATTTGGGCCAATCGGCAAATGGCGTCCTCCACATCGGCCGGAGCAACCATCATCAGGTCCGCCAGTTCATCGATAAACACCACGATATAGGGAAGCAGCGGGACGCTCTGCCCCTGGGCCTCCGTTTTTCTAGCCTGGTTGTAGCGAATTATGTCTTTTACTCCCAACCCGGCAAAGAGTTCATAGCGGTTTTCCATTTCATGAACAACCCATCTTAAAGCAGTGGCCGCCTTTTTAGCGTCGGTAACCACTGGAGATATAAGATGAGGTATCCCATTAAAGTTCGAGAGTTCCACCACTTTCGGATCGATCATCAACATCTTTGCCTCGTCCGGTTTCGCTTTAAATAATATACTGCCGATAATTGCGTTCATACAGACGCTCTTTCCCGAACCTGTTGCTCCCGCAATCAGAAGATGCGGCATTTTTGCCAGATCGGCCACAATGGGATTGCCGGCAATATCCTTGCCCAGGGCAATTGTGAGCTTGGACTGGGATTCCTGAAAGAGACTGGTTTCCAAGACTTCCCGCAAGGTAACAATGGCAATTTCCTCGTTGGGCACTTCTATTCCCACCGCGGCTTTCCCCGGAATAGGCGCTTCAATCCGCACCTGCGGAGCAGCCAGAGAGAGCGCTATGTCATCGGCAAGGTTGACGATACGGCTAACCTTGACGCCTGGCGGCGGCTGTATCTCGTACCTTGTAATGCTTGGTCCCCTGCTCACCTGCGTAACCCTGGCTTTAACCCCGAAATTTTCCAGTGTTTCTTCGAGGATGCGAACATTTCCTGTAATATCTTTATTTAAACGCTGGCTTTTTATCCTGCTGGGAGAATTCATGATTTCCAAAGGTGGCAGCTTGAAATTGTCGGCGCAAGAAAGCTGAACGGGAAAACGTTCTTCTTCCCGAGAATCCCTTGATTCCTGTTTTTGAACCAGCTTGAGATGGCCTTTTACCAGCGCCGGCGAACCGGTCAGGTTTAACGGCATCGGCTCCGGCCGCTGCTGTTTTTCCACATGATCAACGATCAGCGGGAGCACACTGCCAGAACCGGCAATTTCTTTAGACGTCCCTTTTTTTGCAGCCGGGACGTCTTCATCATCAACCTTCTCCAAAATGAAATCTGCCAATTCTTGCCTGGTCCTGGAAAACAGCTGCTGCAGGCCCATCTTTAGCTGTTTGAGAATATCAGTTAAAGGCTTTTGGGCAATGCCTATCAGCGAAATGCCCAGGCAGGCAGCAAAAAAAATGTACGAACCCACCAGACCGAACATGGCCAGGGTAAGGCGCGAAAAGAAGACCCCGGTTATTCCTCCTCCTTCCCCTTTCCACCCGGCGGACAGCGTTTGAAATTCCGGGGGCAGGCGCAGCTGGAGAATGGCGAGCAAGGAAAGAAAAAGCAACAGCCAAGAAACGACGGTAAACTTATCCCAGGCCGTCCTCTTCCACAGCTTCGTTACGCCGAGAAGAAACATGATCGCGGCAACCAGTATTTTACCCTCCCCGAACAGTGTTGTCATCGTCCGGTAGATAAAACTGCCGACTGCTCCCACGGTCCCGTAGTCATTTTTACCCGTTCCCTGCCAGAGGCAAAAGAACATGAACAAACTGAGGGCAATCATAATTATGCCCGATAACTCATTCTTCAGTTCATTCTTAAAACTCTTTTCCTTTTTCATTTTTTCACCTCATCATCATAAGTGTACTATTACAGTTCATAGAGGGCAATGCCTTTCTTGTGCAAAATTCTTGTTAAAAAAGCCTGCCTGTTAGACAAGCCTCAATGTTTTGGGCCAGCAAGGTATTCAACTTCGCTGCCTGGCTGGCAAGACGGCTGCAGGTAAGCGTAAGGATCAGTGCTTAAAACGCGTTCAACCTTATAAGAGTTATCCGCACTGACCCTGAGCTGGACGGGTATTCCGGCGATCACATCTTCCACCAGCCGGAAATCCGTTTGCTTTGCGTCGTACCACAGCACTTCCGGAGGTATCGGCGAGTAAATGATCACTGCAGACGCCTCCCCTCCATATTTCGTTTGTTTATGCCTATTAATTCGTTCAGCTTATGAACAGCCCTGGAAAGCCCGCCAACCTCATGGATAAGACCGAATTCAACAGCGTCTTTGCCCACCAGCACCGAACCTATATCCCGGGCTAAGTCTCCCGTTTTAAACATTAAATCCCTCAATTTCTCCTGAGTAATGCGCGAATGTTGCTCGATGAAACGAATCACCCTGTCCTGCATCTTGTCCAGGTACTCGTATGTCTGGGGAACGCCGATCACCAGGCCGGTCAACCTGATGGGATGAATGGTCATGGTTGCAGTGTCCGATATAAACGAATAATCTGCTGCCACAGCGATCGGTACGCCGATGCTGTGACCGCCGCCCAAGATCAGGGAAACCGTCGGTTTGGAAAGCCCGTCTATCATTTCCGCTATGGCCAGCCCCGCTTCAACATCGCCTCCCACAGTGTTTAACAGGACCAGCAGCCCTTCCACCTGAGGGTTCTGCTCCACCGCAACGAGCTGCGGGATAACATGTTCATACTTTGTTGTCTTGTTCTGGGGTGGTAAAATAATGTGCCCTTCTACTTGGCCAATAATGGTTAGAATATGAATATTTGAAACCTGCGCGGGGACCGGCACCTGAGCCGTGCCCATTTCTTTGATCGCCTCCACGTCAGCCGGTTTCTTATTCTTTTTTTTAGACCTTGGGTTGACTGCAGGCTCAGGAGAATCAGCCACCGGTTCTTCACTCTCCTTTCTTTTTCATTCGTAACTAGGATGCGTAAGTAGGAAAAAAAAATGCGCGCACTGCTGCGCGCTGCCTTAAACAGCCTAGCTTTGTTCTTTTTCATATTTCCATGATGATCGGCATCACCATAGGACGGCGGCCTGTTTTTTCATACAAGAACTTGCCAAGCGTTTCCTTGACCTGGGTCTTAATTGTCGTCCAGTCGGCTCCTCTTTTTTCAAAGCACCTGTCAACCACCTCTTTGACGATCACCTTTGCTTCCTCAATCAGCTCCTCCGCCTCCCTGACATAAACAAACCCGCGGGAAACAATATCGGGTCCGGCAACCAAAAGGTTTGCCTCCTTGTTAATCGTCAGCACGGCAATAAGTATCCCTTCCTGGGACAGCTGCCTCCGATCCCGCAGGACAATGTTGCCGACATCCCCTACGCCGAGCCCGTCGATCAATACCCGCCCTGCTGTAACTTTCGGGCCAAACGAGCCTTTTGCCTTTGTAAATTCTATTACCTGACCGTTTTCGGCCACAAAAATGTTTTCTTTCGGGATACCCATTTGCTGGGCCAGTTTGGCATGTTTCACCAGGTGCCTGTATTCGCCGTGAACCGGCACGAAAAATTTTGGTTTAACCAGGTTGATCATCATTTTCAACTCTTCCTGGCTGGCGTGCCCGGAAGCATGAATCCCGCTTACTGCCTCGTGCATCACATCTGCTCCCTGCCGGTAAAGCTGGTTGACAATCCTGGCAACCAGCTTTTCATTCCCCGGAATGGGTGTCGCCGAGATGATCACCGTGTCGCCGGGAATAATTTCCACCCTGCGGTGATCGGACATGGCCATTCTAGTCAAGGCCGACATGGGTTCTCCCTGGCTCCCGGTGGTGATAATCACTACCCGGTTCCGCGGATAATTGCCAAGCTCTTCCACCTCAACCAGCGTGCCCTCCGGGATAGTCAGGTAGCCCGTTTCCTGGGCGATGGAAGCGACGTTTACCATGCTCCTGCCCAGTATCGCCACCTTCCGGTTATACTTGTTGGCGGCGTTAATGACCTGCTGGATGCGATGGACATTTGAAGCGAATGTCGCCACAATTATGCGCTCTTTGGCCTGGCGGAAGGTTTCTTCAAAGGTCTGGCCGACGACGCGTTCCGATGGCGTAACCCCTGGCCGTTCCACGTTAGTGCTGTCAGAGAGCATAACCAGCACGCCTTTTTCTCCATACTCGGCGATTCGCGCGAAGTCTGTTACGGCACCATCTACGGGTGTCTGGTCGAACTTAAAGTCTCCGGTGTGAAGCACTATGCCTTCGGGAGTATGGATCGCCATCCCTACAGGGTCGGGAATACTATGGCTTACCCTAAAAAACTCAACTTTGAAAAATGAACCAAGTTTCACTTTATCTCTGGGACGAACAGGGATAAGTTTAGCGTTGTTAATGTGGTTTTCTTTCAGTTTTCCTTGCAGTAGTCCCAGGGTCAGCCTGGTGCCGTACACCGGGGTATCAATTTCTTTTAAGACATACGGCAGTGCTCCGATATGGTCCTCGTGACCGTGTGTCAAAACTATTCCCTTGACCATCTCCTTGTTTTCCAGAAGGTAAGTGACATCAGGAATCACAATATCAATTCCCAGCATCTCATCCTCTGGGAACATCAAACCAGAGTCAATCACCATTATTTCGTCGCCGTACCGCAAGACCATCATGTTTTTGCCGACTTCCCCCAGGCCGCCCAGGGGAATCAGCATCAGTTTTCTTTCGTTATCTGCCATTAAATACCTCCTCATATGTTTTATGAAATAGCACAAAAAAAAACCTTCCCCATTCGTCCGCTCAGAAGGTTTTCGATCATCAAGATTAAACCGATCCGACCAGCTACCCTGCGTATATTATAAACCAACAGGGTTTATATGGCAAGTGTTCGCAGAATCATATTAATTCCAAATTTTCCATGGCCTTTTTAATAACCCTTGTTTCTTCCGGCGTGGCCTCGACCAGGGGAAGCCGCGGTTTCCCGGCAGGCAGCCCCAGCAGTGAGACCGCTTTTTTTACCGGAATAGGATTAGTAGTCACAAACATGGCCTTGTACAGCGGGAAAAGCCTCCGGTGAATCTGCCCGGCTTCTTCAATCCAACCTTTCAAATAAGAATAAATCATTTTATTCATCATCTTGCCAGCCACATGGCTGGCCACGCTGATCACGCCGTAGCCGCCTACGGCCATAATGGGCAGCGTCATGCTGTCATCGCCGCTGTATATTAAAAAGTTGTCGGGAATCATCGTCATTAAAGCTGAAACCTGGTCCATATTCCCGCAGGCCTCTTTCAGGGCGGTGATATTTGGTATACCGGCCAACCTGGCCACTGTTTCGGGAAGCATGTTCACTCCTGTCCGCCCAGGCACGTTGTATAGAATTACCGGCAGGTCGGTTGCTCCGGCTACTGTCTTAAAATGCTGGAAAAGTCCTTCCTGGTTGGGCTTATTGTAATAAGGCGTCACGGCCATGATCCCGTCAACCCCCAATTTGGAAGCCTCTGCGGTAAGCCGGGCGCTTTCGATCGTCGAGTTGGAGCCGGTACCGGCAAAAACCCATCCCTTTTCTCCGACAGCATCCTTAATCGCCTTAAACAGGTCCAGTTTTTCTTGTTTCGATAAGGTCGGTGATTCGCCGGTGGTCCCACTTACTACCAAACCCTCGTTGCCGCAATCAAGCAGTTTAAGGGCCAATTGCTGCGCGCCCTCGTAATCCACTCTTTCATCGTCCTTGAATGGCGTAATCATAGCCGCTATCAAGCGGGGATATGCATTCATTTAAAATCAACTCCTTTCAGTTAATCCATAATCGATTCCAATCCGATTTTTAAGCCCTGCCACCCGTCTATCTTTCTCACAGCCATTAAAATTCCTGGTATAAATGATTCTCGAGAAAAAGAATCATGCCTGATGGTCAGAAGCTCTCCACACCCTGAAAACAGTACCTCCTGGTGTGCCACAAGGCTTTTCAGCCTGACGCTGTGTATCCTGATCCCGTTATAATCCGCGCCCCTGGAACCGTCTTCTTTTACCCCGTTCACGCTTCCATTGGCCACAATGTTTTCCCTCATCCCCCGCGCAGTAGCTATGGCTGTCCCCGAAGGGCTATCCAGCTTTTTCTCGTTGTGAAATTCTATTATTTCCGCCTGGTTGAGGTAACGGGAAATCTCCCTGGCCATTTTCATCATCAAAACCGCGCCGAAAGAAAAATTCGGTGCAATCAGCATTCCAACCCCGTTTTTTTTTGCCAGGGAATCAAAGACCTCCAGGTCCATTTGCGACAACCCTGTTGTTCCCAGCACCACCGCTGCGCCCTTTTTCAGCGCAACTTGCACATTTTCCCTCGCTGCCTCCCTATTGGTAAAATCAACAACCACCACCGGTTTTTCAAGTCTATCCAGGAGCTCGCCTAAATTTCCGGAAACCTGGATTCCCGTCGGCCTTGCCTGAATTAAATCCCCAATGTCGCAGCCTACTCCAGAAACGTCAACGGCTCCAACAATTCTTATATCCTCGCACTGGCTGAAACCCCTTATCACTTCTTTACCCATTTTTCCGCATGCGCCAACAACGACTGTATTGATTACTTTCATTATCATCCACCTCTCAAAATCTCTTTCATTCGAGCCGCTCATCGATGAGCAGCAGCGGCTAACAAATAACGACTAAAGGTTAGACCTTTAGCCGTGAACGCTTCCAGCCCCCCTCTCATGCCCTTCGTGAGATAGTGCTCCACCTGGCGCCTGGGCTGGTGCCGGGTGACAGTACTGCATCTGTTAAATGCAGTCCCAGCATAATAAACCGGCCGTTTACCATGCTTCGGCGGTTGCCCCTTTCCTCAAGGTCATTGCTGCCGCGCTTGCTGGAGTACTCTTGGCCACCGCAACCTCTACCCCACCCTAGTTGAGTGAGGTATTATGTTTTTTTTACATTGTATGCCGGCGAGTAATTTTTGTCAATAAATTTGAGAGCAATTCTTTTATATTTTTAATAGGTGTATCTTTTATAGCGCATATGCGAATCGTCGAGATCGACAATGATGACCTCTGAACCGATTTTCCTTACTGCTGACCAGGGAATGGCCAGATTGCTCCTATCCCATAGATTAAGCAGTCCGCCCCTGCTGGGGAGGATTATGGATTCAATCTCCCCGGTTTCCGCCTGGATCACCAGGTCGGAATCGGCCACCGTGCCGAGACGGCTGCCGTTTTGTATATTGACAATATCTTTGCCGATAAGCTCGCTTAATCTCACGACGTTCATCATTCGACCCCTATCTGCCAAACATTTTATAGTAGGCTACAATTAAAAACGGCTGAACAAGCGCAATAAGAATCGCAATCAAGGCGAGAGGATCCATAGTCATGTTCAAAACTCGTACCCTGTCCGGAACCGACATGTCCAAAAAGGAGGTCAACAGGACCAGCGATAAATAGACCCCTCCAGCAATGGCCACCAACTCGGCAAGGGCCACAGAGGCCGGTGAGGGCGCAGCATTTTCGATCTTTTCCAGGCTGCGTGTTCTTTTTAAATTAATCCTGGTTTTAACCGCCCCAAGCAATACCGCCAGAACCAGTAAAACAATACCTGTCTTCCAGATCATTACAATCCCCCTCCCATACCAATCTATATGCCGGCGGGGAAAAGATATGCCAAAAAAACGGCTTGGAAAGCCTTAACATCATTTATAAACAGCAATCTCCTGTTTCTTTACATATTTTGATAGATCAACAGGTTTTTCCAGCGGTCCAATCGTGCTCAAACTAAAATCTCTATTCCCAAACAATTCCTGGGCCACGCTGTGAACTCTTTCCAGGGTAAGGGCCTGCACTTTACTGACCACCTCTTCCGGGGTTACAACCCTGTTCAGGCAAAGCTCTGTTCGGCCCAGCCTGGTCATCCTGCCGCTTACACTTTCCAGACCCAGGTAAAGACTGCCTTTGATCTGTTCCTTTGTTCTCTCCAGTTCCTTTTGGGTAATCCCCTCTTTGACAACCCGTTTAATCTCTTCCGCTAAAAGCTGAATGACCTCATCATGCTTGGCAGGACTTGTCCCCGCGTAAAAGGTGAACAAACCGGTATCGCAAAAAGCCGTATGGTATGTATAAACGGAATACGCCAGTCCCCTCTCTTCTCTGATCGCCTGGACCAGCCGGGATGAAAGGCCCCCTCCCAGGATGCTGTTGAGGACATAAACGCAGTAAAGCCTTTCGTCGCTGTGAGGAATACCTTCGGTACCCAGGCAAATCTGAACCTGCCCTGTTTCCCGCGTAAGATTTGTCACGTTGGAAACCGCCGGGCCGGGCGGGCTAGTCAAGAAAGGCTTTCTTTTCTCCTTCATCCCTTCGAAAAACGGCCCTATTTTTTCCTGCACTTCCCGGTGGTCTATATTGCCGGCTGCCGCTATCACCAAGTTGCCCGGCAGGTAATTGCTTTCCAAGTATGAGATGATGCTGTCCCTGTCAATAGCCTGCAGCGAATCGACGTTTCCGAGGATCGGCTTGCCCAGCGGATGTTCCGGCCAAACCGTCTGCATAAACAGGTCGTGGATAAGCTCATCAGGCGTATCTTCATACATTTTTATTTCTTCTTCAATGACTCCGCGTTCCTTGTCAATAGCCTGTTCGCTGAATTTTGAATTGAAAAACATGTCTGTCAGCACATCCAGGGCCAGGTCAAAGTGCTCATCCATTGTTTTTGCGTAATAGCAAGTGTATTCTTTCGTCGTAAAGGCGTTAAGCTGCCCGCCGACGGCATCAAGCGATTCGGCGATTTCTGCGGCCGTTCTTCTTTCCGTTCCTTTAAACATCAAATGTTCGATAAAATGTGAAATACCGCTGTTGCTCTCATTTTCATGGCGCGAGCCCGCGCCAATCCATATTCCCAGGGCGACCGATCGCACACCCGGCACCTTCTCGCTTACAATCCTAACGCCGTTGGGCAGCTTAACCTTAGCAATATCATCTTTATTCATAAGACACTCCCTTTTCATTCAAACCGTATTCTAACAGCCTTTGCGCTTCCAGAAAGCGACTGGGTGAATGCAGTAATACGGCAATGACTTCCCGGCCCATCCTGCTGGCCGAGGCAACCAGGCACTGGCCCGCCTTATCCGTGGTCCCGGTTTTTACGCCGGTTGCATAAGGATAAGACCATAACAGCCTGTTGGTGTTTTTTAAGTGCAGCGTGCGAGTCGAACCTTCCCACCTGAGAAGATACTCTTTCTTTTTCACTATACCGGCAAATGTTTGATTGTTCATGGCATAACGCGCGATCAGGGCGAGGTCGTAAGCGGTTGTCAGGTGGTCTTTGCCGGGTAGCCCGTTCGGGTTTTGAAACGTTGTGCTGCAGGCGCCCAGAGTCAGGGCTTTAAGATTCATCAACCCGACGAATTCTTCCTCGCTGGGGGCAACCGCTTCCGCAATAGCAACACACGCATCATTGCCCGACCTGAGCAGCGCCCCGTGCAGCAGGTTGTAAAGGGTAAGCCTGTCTCCCCGTTTAAGGTGGATGGTCGCTTCACCGGTGACCGCGGCATTTTCGCTTATTTCGATTACCTCGTCCAGCTTACCGCATTCGATGGCCAGAATGGCCGTCAGGATCTTGGTGGTGCTTGCTGGCGGCCTTCTTTGTTCATCATTCTTTTTATAGAGGACCTTGCCCGAATCCTTTTCCATTAAAACCGCAGACCGGGCCTGAATGACCGGAACCGCCCCTGTTGAATCAGAGTAGTACAAAATACCTGCAAGAACAATTATAACCAGAAAAGCTTTTCTCCTCAATCTTTTCACCTTTGCTGTCCGTACTGTACAGTAAATAGTATGGCTACTTTTCCCTGTTTTATTGAAGAATACCGGTCACTGTTTTGAAGGAAAAATCTTGTGCCCTCAAGGCGTCAATAACCGCAGGAAGTGCGGCAACCGTGCATTCCTTGGGATGCGTCAAAACAAGCGCTCCGTTGTCAGCCTTGGAAAGCACCTTTTTGATAATCGCCTCCGGCGAAGGGTCCTGCCAGTCCAAGGTATCAATCGTCCACATAATCGTCTTATAACCGAGCGAGTTAGCCGCCTTCAGGACATGCTGCTGGTGTTCGCCGTAAGGCGGAGCAAAAATCTTGCTGACCTTCACATTGAGCCCTGTCAGGACCTGTTCTGTTTTAATGATTTCATTTTTATTCTGTTCAAGTCCCATACTGTTGGGGTGCGGGTGTGAATAACCGTGGTTTCCGATCTCAAAACCCGACCTTGCTATTTCTTGGACCAGCTCTTGGTTCTTTTGGGCAAACCTGCCGGTAATAAAAAAAGTTGCTTCAATCCTTTTGTTCTTGAACATTTTTATCATGGCGGGCAAAACCTTTTCCCCCCAGTCTACATTAACCATAATGGCCACGGCTTTTTCCTGGGTGTTGCCAATGTAAACGGGGTTAACAGCAGGCACGCTTGCTTTGCGGTCTGGGTTTTGGCTTAACATGTTGGTGGCGGCTGCAAGCGCCAGAACGATGACCGCGGCAGCAAAACAAGACAGGGTTCTCCTTGTCAAATAATAGATATGCAACTATACCACCCCCGGGGCAATCATTAAACTCTCCTTTATCTATATGCTTGGGTAAGACCGCCCATGCGGGAGTATCAATACAAAAACAATAAAAGCGATTGACAACCGCTTTTATTTCTCCTGCAGACCGCTTTTCTGCTGGCGCAGAGCCTCTTTGCGCGATAGGTTTATCCTCCCTTGCCTGTCGATTTCCGTTACTTTGACCAGTATTTCATCCCCCACCGAAACGACGTCTTCCACCTTGCCCACTCTTTCCTCGGCCAGGTGAGAGATGTGCACCAGCCCTTCCTTGCCAGGCAGGATCTCCACAAAAGCCCCAAAACCCGTAATCCGGTTTACTTTCCCGATATAAATCTTTCCGACTTCCACGTCCCGGGTCAAATCCTCTATTATGCGCAGCGCTTTTTTGCCTGCCTCCACGTCAACCGCCGCAATAAAAACACGGCCGTCGTCTTCTATGTCGATTTTCACCCCGGTATTCTCAATGATTTTCTTGATTGTCTTCCCGCCTGGTCCTATTACCTCCCTTATTTTTTCCGGATCGATCGTCGTGGTGATAATGCGCGGCGCATACGGGGACAAATCCGGCCTCGGTTCGGCAATAACGGAGAGCATTTTCTCCATGATGAAAAGGCGTCCTTTCCGCGCCTGTTCCAGGGCATCCCGCAGTATATTCCTGTCTATGCCCGGGATTTTGATGTCCATCTGGATCGCGGTAACCCCTTTTTTTGTCCCGGCAACTTTAAAATCCATATCCCCCAGCGCATCTTCCATCCCTTGAATATCTGTAAGTATGGAATAGTGTTCACCTTCCTTAATAAGCCCCATGGCCACGCCGGCAACCGGCGCTTTGATGGGTACTCCCGCATCCATCAGCGAGAGTGTGCTTCCGCAAACGCTGGCCATGGAAGTCGAGCCGTTCGATTCGAGAACTTCGGAAACCAGCCGGATCGTGTACGGGAAATCTTCCTCCGGTGGGATCATCGGTTCAAGAGCGCGTTCCGCCAGCGCTCCGTGCCCGATTTCACGCCGGCCAGGACCGCGCATGGGCCGGGCTTCTCCTACGCTGTACGGTGGAAAGTTATAATGGTGCATATAACGCTTGCTTTCCTCAACACCCAGCCCGTCCAGGATCTGTTCTTCTCCAATCGCTCCCAACGTTACCACAGTAAGCACCTGGGTCTGCCCACGAGTAAAGAGCCCGGAACCGTGTGTCCGCGGCATCACTCCAACTTCGCAGGTGATAGGTCTTATTTCGTCCATGGCTCTTCCATCGGGCCGGATCTTGTCGACGGTGATCAACTTGCGGACATATTCCTTCACAATAGAGTCCAGCACTGTGTTAATGTCTTTTACCTGCTCGGGATATGTTTCCAGGAACTTCTCCACGGTTTCATTCTTAATCCTTTCAATATTCTCTTCCCGTTCCAGTTTGTCCTTGTTCATGATGGCTTGGTGCAGCGGTTCAGTTGCATATTCCCTCACTGCTTTCTCCAGTTCAGGATCACACGCGTGAAGGACCGGTTCCTTTTTTTCCTTAGCCAGGCCCATTTTTAAGGCTTCAAGGCGAAATTCTTCAATAAACCGCACTATTTCTTTTACTTTTTCATGGCCGGCCATAATTGCCTCTAGGCATATTTCTTCCGGCACTTCATTGGCGCCTGCTTCAACCATCATCACGGCATCCTTTGTGCCGGCAACAACCAGGTGCAGCAGCGACCGTTCACTTTGTTCCAGGTCCGGGTTAATGACCAGTTCGCCGTCCAAATAACCTACGGCCACAGCCCCGATCGGGCCTTCAAACGGTATATCTGAAATGTGGAGGGCTGCCGAAACTCCATTTATGGCCGCTACATCCGGCAGGTTGTCCTGGTCAACCGACATGACAGTGGCCACCACATGGACATCATTGCGGTAGCCTTTGGGGAAAAGCGGCCTGATTGGCCGGTCAACCAGCCTGCCGGAAAGAATCGCTTTTTCGCTGGGTCGTCCTTCCCGTTTTATAAAACCTCCCGGGATTTTTCCCACTGAATACAGTCTTTCTTCATAGTCAACCGTAAGCGGAAAGAAATCTATCCCCTCTCTCGGTTCCGCAGAAGAAGTTGCTGTCGTCAAAACACAGGTGTCGCCTTGCCTGACAAGCACTGCTCCCCCTGCCTGTTTGGCCAGCCTGCCGGTCTCAAGAATCAAAGAACGCCCGGCAATAACAATTTCCTTTCTGAGTATCGGATACGGATATTCCATCAAACCTGTAAAACCTCCCTAATATTATGTCTTTGTTTCTTCTTCAAATATTTCTATTTTCTACACTCTACTTATTATTTCCTTCACCAGGGGTAAAAAATACCAGCTTACGCCCATAGAAAAGAGGGCGGTTTTCCGCCCTATCTTCTAATTCCCAAACTTACAATTATATTCCTGTATCTGTCGAGGTCTTTTTCTTTCAGGTAATTAAGCAGACCCCGCCGCTGGCCAACCATTTTCAACAACCCGCGCCTTGAATGGTGGTCCTTTTTGTGTTTCTGCAAATGCTCGGTAAGATAGTTTATTCTTTCCGTAAGAATAGCGATTTGCACCTCTGGAGAACCGGTATCGTTTTCATGCAGCTTGTACTTGTTGATGATTTCGTTCTTTTTTTCCTTATCCAAAGACATCTTGCTTTTCACCTCCTCGATAAAGTCCGGCGAAACCAGGTAAAGCGTTGGTGAATCGCTTAACCTAGTCTTTCGCTAAATCTGACAGCATTCATTATACGTTAGGAACACTGCTATTGCAAGCTTTTTGTATTTTTCGCTGTTTTATTTGCCAATGATGGTGATTACAAGCCGGCCGCTGGGGATATCCTTGGCCACAACGTCAAAAGCCCGTCCCGATCTGCTAAAAAAACCACGAAAGCGGGTAGCTGTAGGAACCTGCCCTGGTATTTGCTTGGCGGCGCGAATTATATCCGCTGGTGTTATTTTTTCCTGGCGGTAATCCTTCAGTCGTTTTCTGGCATGCTCAGTAATGATTACTCTCATGCACCATGTCCCGCCTTACCAGCGATAAAAGCCTCTTTTTAACTTCAACCTTTTGCGTCAAAAAACTATACAGGGCATCCTGGAAGGCTTCTTTTTCGGCATCCCTTATCTCTAACCGCCGGTAAACGCTGCTCAGCTCCTCACGCAAACTGCAGAATTCCTTGCTGAAAACAATATCTCCCACCATCCTGGATGCGGCATAACACTTATGGTGGTTTTCAAAAACAGCCGCCACCTTCTCATTTTCCTCCTGACTCTTTCTTTTGTAATCATTTTATTTTGGTCGGAGAAAATTATGAAAGAACCTTCAGTTTACATTTCTTCGGAAGGGTGCTGTTTCAAAATTTGGAGGCTTATTCTTATGTCCTTGGCTATTTGTTCCCGCAGTTTTTCCATGTTTTCAAATCTCATTTCCGGTCTTACTCGTTCGAGCAGGGTGAGCTTGACCTGCTGATGATACAGATCGCCGGTATAACAGGGGATATGAGCTTCAACGGACGGTTTTCCGGGGGAGAAGGTCGGTCGTCTGCCGATGTTCACCACTGCGGGATACTTTTTGTTTACACCCGACTGCACAGAATTATTCAATATCTCCAGCCACGCCGCATAGACCCCAAAGGCAGGCAATACTAAATAATCAGGGGTCTCAATATTGGCCGTGGGATAGCCAATAATCCTTCCCCTGGATTCCCCCGGTACGACCATGCCCAGCAGAAAGGGCTGGTATCCCAGCATTTTAGCGGCCTGGTCCAATTGGCCGGAAGAATAATATTCCCTGATGATGCTGCTGCTTACAACCTTATTATCGACAAGAACAGGTGGAATAACAGACGTTTCAAAGCCGCATTCCTTCCCCATCATCTCCAAAAAGGCTGGGTTTCCGCTTCCATCTCGGCCAAAGGAAAAATTAAAACCGACAAAAACCTTGACGGTTTCCAGTGTACCCGCCAGGTAATTTTTCACAAAATCCTCGGCGGCTGTACCGGCAAGCTTCCGGTCAAAAGTCAGCAGAATCAGGTAGGATATGCCCAAAGAAGCGATAAGCTCTCTCTTTTGTTCGAATGTATTGAGAAGCTTTACCGCGCCGTTCCCTTTGATGACCTGCAGCGGATGCGGCTCGAAAGTAAGCGCGCATGGAACCCAGCTTTTTCGCCGGCTTTCTTCCACACACTGCCTGATGAGCACCTGGTGACCGCGGTGAACGCCGTCGAAATTACCCAGCGCCAGCGCTCGAGGTTTTTTTATCGCTCTTATTTCTTCCAGGCTGCGTACAATCTCCATATGCTTCATCTACTCCACACCAAAAACTCTTTTCGGTTTAAGATAACACTTGTCGTTTTGCCGGATAACTTCACCAAGACCGTGCAGGTTCCCTTCCTCGCCCCAAACCGCTATTACCCCTTGGCCCTTTCCGGGAACAACAGCCTCGTTTATTCCCTTTAAATACCCGCAGGGAAACAGAATGCTGCGGCCGTTCCTGAAACAATTCAGGTCATCTTTGTTAACCACAAGATGAGGCAGGCCGGCAACGCATTTGCTGGCAGGCAGCAAGGCCTTCTCTTTCCTGCTTTTTATTTCCTCCAGGGTCAGGCTTTCCCCCAGGTGAAAATCTCCAACCCTGGTCCGCAGTAAAAACGACATATGGCCTCCCGTTTTTAGTACACTGCCCAGGTCATGGCAGAGGGTCCTGATATAAGTTCCTTTTGAACATCTAATATAGAAAGCGAGTTCGGGACCCCTGTATTCCAGGAGTTCAATCCTTTTAATCGTGACTCTTCTGTTTACAACCGGCACATTTCCACCCCGGCGCGCTATTTCGTACATGGGAACTCCTGCCACCTTTACCGCCGAATAGGCCGGCACTTCCTGTTCTATCTCGCCCCGGAAGCGGGCCAATGCGCTCTCCACCATTTCCCTGGTGACGAATGACGCATCAGTCCGGGCCACCACATCACCCCAGGCGTCCTGTGTTGTCGTCGTAATGCCAAGGACCATACGGCACATGTATTCCTTGTCTTGATAACTCAAAAAATCAACCAGGCGTGTGGCCTGGCCGATACAAACGGGGAGAACACCGGCGGCCTGTGGGTCCAGGGTTCCCGCATGCCCGACCTTTTTTGTTTCCAACTGGTGCCGGATAAAAGCCACCACGTCATGTGACGTCATCCCTGGCGGTTTTAACACGTTAATTACGCCGTTCATTTTAGTCACCGCCGTCTCTGATCATTTTTTCGGCCGCAGCCAGCACATCCTTAACCACCTGAGCCAGGGTCCCTTTCACCGTACAGCCGGCAGCCCGGGGATGTCCCCCGCCCCCGAATTCCGCCGCCAGCTTGTTCACATCGGCGCTGTCTTTGGAACGGAAACTAACCTTTATTTCACCCCTCGTCAGCTCCTTGAAAAGCGCGGCTATTTCCACTCCCTTCGTTGCCCTGAGCAGCCCGACCAGGCTGTCGGTTTCGGTTTCAAACAGGTGGTGGTGTTTTATTGTCTCGTATGAAAGCACACAAGCGGCGATCCTCCCGTTTTGGGTGAAAAAAAGAGTTTCCAGTGCGGCTTTCATCATCAAAAGCTCTCCCACTGGTCTCGTTTCATAGAGGTTTTCCCTGATCAGGCGCATATCGGATTTCAGGCTCAGCAAATCGCCTGCAATCCTGAACGTTTCCGGTGTCGTATTGCTGTACGTAAAATTCCCTGTATCTGTAGCCAGGGCCACATAAAGGCACGTCGCCATCCCAGGCGTTATTTCCACTCCGCCTTCCAAAAACAGGCGGTAAATAATCTCGCCTGTTGCCGCTGCGTTTGTATCGACAATATTCAGCGAACCAAAGAGCGAATTGCTGATATGGTGGTCGATATTGACAACCGGGTTTTTTGCCGGGATTTCGTATCCCATCCTGGATATTTCGGCACAGTCCACGGCGACAACCGGTATATTATCTGAAATCCTCCCCGGTTTGCGAACTTCAAGCAGTTCCTGGCCTGGCAGAAAACGGTATACTTCTGGCGCCTCCTCCAAAAGTAAAACCGATGGTCTCATGCCCATACTCTTTAAGCCAAGACCAAGGGCAAGCGCTGAGCCCAGGCAGTCGCCGTCCGGCTTTTCGTGGATCAGGAGTATTATTTTTTCAGCACCTCTTATGCACGAACTGAAATCTTGCCATCTAGACATCCGGTTCATTTTCCCCTTTTCCACTTTTCATCTCCGCTATGATCTTGTTGATCTTGGAACCATAAGCGATTGAATTGTCCGGTTTGAAGATGAGTTCCGGCGTGAAGCGAAGCTGCAGCCTTTTGGCCAGCTCACTGCGCAGGTACCCGCTGGCTTTCTCCAGTCCTTTAAAAGATCTCTCGCTTTCATTCTCATTAGCAAACATGCTTACATAAACCTTTGCATAACGCAAGTCGCTTGTTATTTCCACATGGGTTATGCTGATCAGGCCTTTTACCCGCGGGTCTTTAATTTCTTCCCTGATCATTTGCGACAATTCTTTCTTAACCTCTTCCGCAATCCTGGCTAGACGATGGCCCGACATGACCTTTGCCTCCTCTCAGGAAAGTTCCCTCTTGATTTCTTCGAAGGTATAGAATTCAAGCCTGTCTCCCTCGTGGACATCGTTAAACTTCTCTATGCCGATGCCGCATTCATAACCGCTGGCTACTTCCCTGACATCATCTTTAAACCTTTTTAGCGAACCAATGGTCCCCTCGTGCACAACAATACCGTCCCTGATCACCCGGACCTGGGAACCGCGCGTAATTTTACCTTCAGTCACATAGCAACCGGCAATTGTGCCTATTTTAGGCACTTTGAAGGTCGCCCTGACTTCTGCCTGTCCCTGTACCACTTCTCGTATTTCCGGCTTTAGAAGCCCGCTCAAGGCCGCCTTAACATCTTCAATCGCATTGTAAATCACGCGGTACAGCCTGATATCAATCTGCTGGTTCTCCGCCATTTTGCGGGCGTTGGCATCCGGCCTTACATTAAAGCCAATGATAATCGCATTTGAGGCATCAGCGAGCATAACGTCGGACTCGTTTACCCCGCCGACACCCTGGTGAATGATATTTACACGCACCTCTTCGTTTGACAGCTTCTCCAGTGACTGTTTCAACGCTTCAATAGAACCTTGAACATCGGCCTTGAGAATTATATTCAAATCCCTGACTTCGCCCTGCTGGATACGGCTGAACAGGTCCTCCAGCGAAATGCGCCTTTTGGATTGAATCGCCTCTTCTCTTTTCTGAGCGGTACGCTCGCTGGCTATTTGTTTGGCTAATCTCTCATCTTCTACCACCTGAAAAATATCGCCTGCCTGCGGCACGTCGGAAAGCCCGATAACCTCAACAGGAGTGGAGGGCAGCGCCTTTTTAAGACGACGTCCCTTGTCGTCATACATAGCCCTTACCCGTCCCTGGGTAGCCCCTACAATCATAAAATCGCCCACTTCCAGGGTACCGTTTTGAACGAGCAGCGTGGCTACCGGTCCCCTTGCCTTGTCAAGCTGGGCTTCAATAACCGTTCCTTTTGCTTTACGCTTTGGGTTGGCTTTCAGATCGGCAACTTCAGCCATCAACAGGATCATTTCCAGCAGTGTTTCCAGGCCGGCTTTTGTCTTGGCCGAAACGTTAACACAAATGGTTTCACCGCCCCATTCTTCCGCCACCAGGCCGTGTTCGGTCAGTTCCTGTTTAACGCGTTCCGGGTTTGCTTCTGGTTTGTCTATTTTATTAATAGCGACGATAATCTGAACGCCGGCGGCCTGCGCATGGTTGATCGCTTCCACAGTTTGCGGCATAACGCCGTCGTCGGCAGCTACCACTAAAATAGCAATGTCCGTCACCCGTGCTCCCCGGGCTCGCATGGCTGTAAAAGCCTCGTGCCCCGGAGTGTCAAGAAAAGTTATTTTCTTACCCTTCACCTCGACCTGATAAGCGCCGATATGCTGTGTAATACCCCCCGCTTCTGCCGCCACGACGTTTGTCTGCCTGATGACATCCAGCAAAGAAGTCTTGCCGTGGTCAACATGCCCCATGATCGTGACCACCGGCGGGCGCTCCACAAGGTCTTCGATTTTATCTGGTTCCTCGGCTAAAAGAATGTCTTCCTTTTTAACTTTGACCTCAACAGTCGTACCGAATTCTTCTCCCAACAGGATCAGGGTGTCAACATCAAGCTCCTGGTTTATTGTGGCGGGAACACCCAAGAAAAGAAGCTTCTTGATTACATCAGCCGCTTTTTTGTTGATTAAATGCGCAAACTCCTGCACAGTCATAGGTCCTTCCAGCGTGATATGCTTGACAATTACCGGCGCCTGTTCCCTTTGCTGCTGGAATACTTTTCCTCCTTTGAACCTGCCTCCCTTTTTGCCGTCATGTTTTTTGTCATCAAAACGCCCAGGTTTTTTGTATCCTGTTTTCGTTTTACCGCCTCTTTCGTAAGCCTTTTCCCCCAGCGCCCTTTCCGCTTTATGGTAGTACTTGTCAACATCGTCGCTGTCAGCATAAAATAATTGCCCGGGGTAAGTCCTCACTGCGGCCTGGCTCCTGTCCCGCTGAAAGCCGGGCCCCTGGCCGCCTTCTCGTTGTGTCCTGGTCCCCTGCTGACCGCGCTGTTCGTACTGCTGTTTTTGGATTGATGGGCTGCCCGGCGGCACATTCTTGCGCTCTTCCCTATGCTGCTGTGCTGCCTTCTTTTCTCCGGGTGCTTTCGCCTTTGGAGGAACAGTCTCCAGGCCTTTTTCCGCCGGTTTTTTTGCTTCTGCGGCTGCCTTGGCTTTTTCCTGCATTTCTTTATTGGCGGCCTTTATTTTCTCCAAATTAAGGACCATATTTTTTATGCGGTTAACCTCACCGCTGGGTATCGTGCTCATGTGATTTTTCATGTTTAAACCCAGGTCCTGCAGTTTATCCAAAAGTTCTTTGCTCGACATGTTCATGTCCCTGGCAAGTTCATGCACACGTATTGTTGCCATCCAATCACCCCCGTTAATTGTCTTCTGCCTGGCCGGACTGCATCACTTTCTTGTTAATAGCTTCTGATATTTGTTTGCCTTTTACGGCCAGAACGCCTCGCTCCCGCACACCCAGGAGCTTGCCCAATTCTTCTTTTGTACCTGTTTCCATGTACTGGCTGCCGCTTTGCTCGCACCGCTTTTTCCAGTAAAGTTTTCTTTTTTCCGGCAGGTCTTTGGCCACTATAACCAACCGGGCTTCCCTTTTTTTTAGGCCGGCCTGTACGGCTGAACGGCCGGTCAGCAGTTGACCGCTCTTCCTGGCAAAACCCAGTAATGACGCGATGTTAAGAGGTAGGCTCATCATATCCTAACCCTATTTTTAGGCGGTTGATCACTTCTTCTGAAATGGGATGCTGCAGGTTTTTTTCCAGCCGGTTGGATTTTAATGCTTTTTGCAGGCAGTTTTTGTTTGGACAAATATAGACACCTCGCCCCGACTTTTTCCCGCTGGCATCAATCATGATTTCCATAGCTGGCGTCCGCACAATACGAATGAGTTCCTTCTTCGGTTTCATTTCCTGACAGCCTACGCACATCCGCAACGGAATTTTACGCTGTCCCATCCCTTTCACCTCTCTTTTGCTTCACTCTCCGGCATCGGTTTCGGCTGCCAAGGCCTGCGACTCGCTCTTGATGTCGATTTTCCACCCTGTCAGTTTCGCCGCCAGCCTGGCGTTCTGTCCTTCCTTGCCAATGGCCAGAGAAAGCTGGTAATCAGGCACAACCACTTTGGCCATTTTTTCGTCGTTAATAATTTCGACAGAAATAACCTTGGCCGGGCTCAATGAATTGGCGATAAACTTGATCGCATCCGAACTCCATTTGACAATGTCAATCTTTTCACCCTTCAGTTCATTAACTATTGACTGCACCCTCAACCCTTTGGGCCCAACGCATGAGCCGACCGGGTCAACGTTTTCGTTCCTGGAATGAACCGCAATCTTGGAACGGGCGCCTGGCTCACGGGCTACTGACTTTAATTCTACCGTACCGTCATGGATTTCCGGGACTTCTAGTTCAAAAAGCCTTTTCAACAGCCCAGGGTGTGTCCTTGAAACCAGTATCTGCGGTCCCTTGGTCGTCTTTTTCACGTCTATGACATAAACTTTGATTCGATCTCCAGTACGGTAATTCTCTCCCGGCATTTGCTCGTTCAGACTCAATACGGCCTCGGTTTTCCCAAGATCGATATACACATTCTTGCCTTCCTGTCTTTGCACTATTCCTGTAACAATGTCTCCTTCGCGGTTGGCATATTCATCAAAAATCATATCCCGTTCAGCTTCTCTAAGCCTTTGAACTACAACCTGTTTGGCTGTTTGAGCGGCAATCCGGCCAAACTCCCTCGGTGTCACTTCCACTTCCACCACATCACCAAGCTCGTAACGAGGGTCCTTTCTTCTAGCCTCGCTCAAGGCCATCTCTTCCCTGGGGTTCTGTACCTCTTCAACCACAATTTTCCGTGAAAAAACCTTGATGTCGCCGGTGCCGCGGTCAATAGCGACACGCATATTCGACTGCGTGCCAAAATTCTTTTTATAAGCTGAGACAAGTGCCGCTTCAATCGCTTCGATTATGACATCAATATTAATGCCCTTCTCCTTTTCCAGCTCGTTGAGTGCTCCAATCAACTCAAAATTCATTACTTAACCCTTCCCCCCTCTTCTTCCCAGGCCAACCTCACCTGGGCTATTATCTTTCCTGGTATTTTTAATTCTTTCCCTCCGTCCAGCAACAGTTGAAGGCCGTCGCCGTCAACCTCGCCCAGGTTTCCCCGCAGCTTTTTTTTCCCTTCTACCGGCGCAAAAGTGGTAACGTTCACCTTTCTACCCCGGAACCTGCGGAAATCTTTTTCTGTTTGGAGTATACGTTCAATTCCCGGAGACGACACCTCCAAAAAGTAAGAGTGAGGAATCGGGTCCGTCCGATCAAGCAGTTCCGATACTTCACCGCTGACTGCCTGGCAATCTTCCAGGTCAACGCCCCCCTCTTTATCGATATAAAGTCGCAAGTACCAGCTTCCCCCTTCTTTGACATACTCTACGGCGACCAGTTCCATGCCTCTCTTTTCCACCACCGGCCCAGCCATCCTGGCGACTGCATCCTGAATCTTTTTATTATCCACAGCCAAGCCTCCTTCCGGCTTTTTTGACCCCGCAATATGCTATCCTGGCAGTTCAATAAGACGAAAGAGTGGGCGGCATCCCACTCTTACACTTGCGTCAAAATATCCACGAAATACTTCCATAGTAGAGTTTATCACAAGAAAAGGATATTTGGCAAGCTGCAATTAGCAAAAAGTTAACTAAATAATGATATCTGGTCATTCTGCGGCAAACCTGCCAGACACCCATGCTGCTCCAACACATCCATCACCGTCTTGCTCAATTTGGCCCTGTGGCGCAGATCCTCCCGCGAAGTAAATAACTTTGCTTCCCTGGCGTTCACAATTCCCTGGGCCGCCGCCTGCCCCAGCCCTTGCAAGGCGACGAACGGCGGCAGAAGGGCCTTTTTTTCTTCCACGATTAAGAACCTGTGCCAGTCTGATTTCAGGAGGTCCACCTTTTTCAATTGTATGCCTCGCAGGTACATCTCCAGCGCCAGTTCCAGTATGGTATAGAGTTTTTCTTCCTTCTGTGTCGCCTCGTCGCCTTTTTTTGTTATTTCTTCCATTTTTCGTTTTATCGCCGGGATACCGCCTGCTACGAGTTCCGCGTCAAATTCGTCCGCACGTACAGTAAAAAAGCTGGCGTAAAAAGCGGCTGGATAATGCACCTTGAAATAAGCGATTCTCGCGGCCATCATCACGTAGGCGACGGCGTGGGCTTTGGGAAAAAGATATTTAATCTTCCGGCATGATTCAATATACCAGTCTGGTATGCCGTGTTCTCTCATTATCTCAGCATATCCGGGCTGAACGCCCTTTCCTTTGCGCACGTCTTCCATTATCTTGAACGCTTTCTCCGGTCTGACCCCTTTTTGGATTAAATAATTCATGATGTCCTCGCGGGCGGATATGACCTCTGACATTTTGGCCGTTCCCGACTTTATAAGCTCCTGGGCGTTATTCAGCCAGACATCTGTCCCGTGAGAGAAACCGCTGATCCTCACCAAATCCGAAAAAGTTTGCGGTTTCGTGTCTTCCAGCATCTGCCGGACAAACCTTGTGCCGAACTCAGGAATGCCCAGTGTGCCCATAGTTGTTCCCAGTTCTTTGGGATCGACTCCCAGCGCTTCTGTTCCCCGGAAGAGCGAGAGAACCTCGGGGGCATCCAGAGGAATCGAACGGCAATCAACACCCGTCAGGTCCTCCAGCATTTTTAAGACTGTCGGATCGTCATGTCCCAGCAAATCAAGCTTTACCAGCCGGCTGGAAATGGCGTGGTAATCAAAATGCGTGGTAATAGTTTCCGAATTCACATCATCAGCCGGTCTCTGAAGCGGCGTAAACATGTGAACATCCAAACCTTTCGGCAGGACCATCAGGCCGCCGGGGTGCTGGCCGGTAGTCCGCTTTACTCCCGTGCATCCTTTAACCAAACGGTTTATTTCCGGCGTACGGACCACCTGCTTCTTTTCTTCAAAATAATTTTTTACAAAACCGTAGGCTGTTTTGCTGGCAATGGTGGCAATCGTCCCCGCCCGGAAAACGTTGTTCTTACCGAAGAGTTCTTCCGCGTACCTGTGTGCGCGCGGCTGG
Source organism: Peptococcaceae bacterium (assembly GCA_024655825.1). Taxonomy (NCBI): domain Bacteria; kingdom Bacillati; phylum Bacillota; class Clostridia; order Eubacteriales; family Peptococcaceae; species Peptococcaceae bacterium. The sequence goes on from JANLFJ010000003.1 coordinate 73,884, forward strand.
TATTCGCCTGAAAAATTCAGGTCTATATCCGGCACCTTATCCCCTTCAAATCCCATAAAAACCTCAAAAGGTATATTATGGCCGTCTTTTTGCAGCCTGCTCCCACAGCGCGGGCACATCATTTCCGGGAGGTCCGCGCCCGAACCGACCGAACCGTCTTCCACAAAACTGCTGTACTTGCATTCAAGGCAGCGGTAATGCGGCGGCAGCGGGTTCACCTCGGTTATACCGCACAGCGTGGCCACCAGCGAGGAACCGACAGAACCCCGCGACCCCACTATGTACCCGTCCTCGTTTGATTTCTTTACCAGTTTATGCGCAATAAGGTACAGGACGGCAAACCCGTTATTGATAATCGCCGCCAGTTCCCTGTCCACGCGCTTCTTGACAATACCTGGAAGTGGTTCGCCGTACATTTCCCGGGCTCCCGCCAGGGTCAGCCTCATGATTTCGTCTTCCGCCCCAGGTATCTCCGGCGGATAGAACTCTGCCGGGATGGGTTTCAACTCTTCCACCCGCGCCGCAATATCCCGTGGGTTTTTTATCACCACTTCATAAGCTTCCTCTTTGCCCAGGTAAGCGAATTCTTCCAACATTTCGCTGGTGGTCTTGAAATACAGGGGCGCCTGCCTGTCCGCCTCGTCAAAACCTTTTCCAGCCATCAGGATGCGCCTGTAAACTTCATCTTCCGGGTCCAAAAAATGCACGTCCCCGCTGGCAACCACCGGTTTGCCCAGTTTCTTGCCGAGCCTGTAAATCGCCTTGTTCATTAACAGGATCTCCTCTTCTGACTGGAATGTTCCATTTTCCAGCATGAAGAAATTATTCCGTCGGGGCTGTATTTCAAGGTAGTCATAAAAACCGGCTATTCTTTCCAGCTCCTGCTCGCCAGCGCCGCCAACATATGCCCGGATAAGCTCTCCTGCCTCGCAGGCCGAACCGACCAGGAGTCCTCGGCGAAGCCTAACTAAATCCCTCCTGGCCAAGCGAGGAACCCGGTAAAAATAATTCAAATGAGAAATCGTAACCAGTTCGTAAAGGTTTCTCAATCCTTCTTGATTCATTGCCAGCAAAATGCAGTGGTAGGTTGGCGTCTTCGTTTTCATGCTCTCGCTTTCAACCTCGTCAAAGAGGTAGCCTTCAAGCCCGTAAATGATTTTCAACCCGTTTTTCAAGCCTGCCTCATAGGCTTCCGGAAAGGCCTGGACGACGCCGTGGTCCGTGATGGCAATTGCTTCATGGCCCCACTGGGCTGCTCTTTTAACCACTTCATGAACTTCAGCCAGCCCGTCAAGAGCACTCATTTTTGTGTGCAAGTGAAGTTCCGTTCTCTTTTCAGTGGCCTGATCTTTGCGCGTCTCGACCGCTGTCTCCATAATATCCGCAGGGATCATGGTCAGTTCCTGGGTATACCTGTCCGTCCGCACCGGCCCGCGCAAAAGGTACCACCCGTTTTCCTGCAGGCAGTCAAGGAGCCTGCCGGCGGTTTCAGCGCTGTCAATTATCTTGCAGGCCAGTGAATCGCTCCTATCGGATATGCAGAACTGGATTAAAGTTCGACCGCTTTTTAAATTCCTGCGTTCAATGTTAAATACGCGGGCTTGCACCACTGCGGCGTTTTCTTCTTCGGTTATTTCAGCAAGCGGGGTTATCCTGCCTGTTATCTTTTTTCCCAGAATTACCTTGTCCTTATCTTCTTTTTTTCTTCCCTCTCTTGCGTTTCTCGATTTCTTTACCGTTTGTTTGAATCTGCTGCGGTAGTAGTCCTCAAGATCATCAAAACAATAACTGCCCTCTTCCTCGCTTGAGCCTGCATTCTCGGAGCCTGCAATTATGCAAACAGCGGCTGGCAAATGGTATTCCTCTTTTAGGATGCATTCCAGTTTTTCTTTTATTCCATGAGCGACCAGGTACGATCGCCCAATTTCGTGCGGAATTTCCACAACCACCCTGTTTTCGCCTGCAATCACCCCGGCTTCTGCCAGCCACCCGCGGCAGCTGGGCAGGTTCTGGGCCAGCTTGTCCACTATTTCAGACCAGCCTTGCCGGCAAAGGTCAGCCAGGCTTTTATAACGCGCTTCTTCTTCAAAATGGAAAACCAACCGGTTCTCCTTCCCGAAAAACCCTTCCCACAAACTCCTGATAGATTCTCTGGCAGCCGCATCAGGCTCTTTCGGGCATCGAAAATATATTTCCCAAGCATTTTCTGCCTGGGAAATCATAATCCTTTTTACCTTGCACCTAGCCAGGTAATCACGCACTTCCTGATCAAGCGACGTTGAAGAAATCAATTTCTGCCATTGTGATTCGCTTTTTTCCTGAAGCAAAGACACAGTCAAAACTCCTCCTGAGCAAGCATCTTTTTTATCAGCTTCTCCTGGCAAACCAGCTAATCAGTATATGTCCACTTCATAAACTCCTTCCACTTTGCTCAACCGTTCTTTTACATCCTTTATAACAAGATTGTACGGGATATTGACGACTAAAGTAAGCCTGACCCTGTTGTTGCTAGATGGATCGCCTATCTCCACCTTACGGATGTGAATATCCATTTCGCCTAGGGCGGTCGATACCCTGCCCAACTGTCCCGGCCGATCTTCGATCAGCGCGTCAATGCTTTTTAAATTTCTTTTTTTAGACTTAACATAATTTTCCAGACGACTCATGTACACCAGCACCAGAAAAACGATTGCGGTCGTAACAACCGACGTTGTATATCGGCCCGCGCCTACCGCCAGGCCGATACCCGCTACAACCCACAAAGAGGCTGCCGTTGTCAGGCCCTTGATGCCAAACCCTGAACGCATGATCGTGCCGGCGCCCAGGAAACCGATTCCGCTTACAACCTGCGCGGCCAGCCTGGCCGGGTCCGCACTAACCCCATGCATGGTATACATCTCTATGGATGTAATCATGATCAAGCATGAACCCAGGCAAACCAGCGTATGGGTGCGAAACCCCGCTGCCTTGTTCACACTTTCCCTCTCGAGACCGACCAGTCCTCCCAGTACTGCTGCCAGCAGCAAGCGCACAGCCATCGTCAGTTCATAATCAACCATCAGCTACACCCCTGAGCGTACTTTTCTCGCGATCTCCCAGTACATCTTCAAACGATAGGCAAATCCTTTGAGCAGGCCGAGTTTTTCTTCCTTCATTACATGCGACAGTGCCGGCAGGTAAACGTTTTTGATTCGCAGCCGGTTTTCCTGGGCAAAGAGAGTTAGGGCCGCTTCCACCCCGAATCCTGCATCTTCCCATCCCCTGAACCTATCCAGCCACTTTTTCCTGATACAGCGCTGTCCCGATAAGAAAGGCGCAATAACTTGTGCCATATCGGTAGTCAGCCTGCCCTGCTCAAAAAGGCCAAGGGTCATATCCGCTTGGTCTTCAAGAACTGGTTTGATCATATCGATAACATGCTGCCTGGTTAAACCTATCAAGTCAGCATCCATAAACAGGATAACTTCTTCCTTTGCTTTTTTCAATCCCGCGGCCATCGCTCCGCCTTTACCAACATTTACCTGGAGCTCGATAACCTCAGCCTGTTTTTTTCTGGCCTCACCAGTGGTGTTATCGGTGGAACCGTCACTTACCACGATTATTTGTGTAATTTCCTCAACTTCGCATAAGGGCGCCAGCACTCCACCAATATATCTTTCCTCGTTGTAGGCGGGTATGATTACAGTTACGCACATCAGCGGCTCTCCTTACTATATGGTTTCACCCGTTCCTTTATTATTTTAAAATATCCTTGACATAATCTATTATATCATTTCTTTGGACAAAGCTGACATTCTTTTCCTGGCGTTTCTTAACCTCCAGCACATTTTCTTCCAGCAGCTTTTTCCCTACCGTGATGCGCAACGGGTAACCAATCAAGTCGGCATCTTTGAATTTGACCCCGGCCCGTTCATCCCTGTCATCGAGTACCACTTCAACACCGCTTTTCGCCAGGCTGTCGTATATCTCCACCGCCGCCTGCCACATCCTGTCATCGCTGATTGAAACGGGTATGACCACCGCATGATAAGGGGCGATGGCAACGGGCCAGATGATCCCGTCCTCGTCATGGTTCTGCTCCACGGCAGCCGCCATTGTCCTGCTTATGCCGATCCCGTAGCAGCCCATGACAATTAAATTTTCCTTGCCGTTTTCGTCCACATAATTTGCCTTTAAGGCACTGCTGTATTTTGTTCCCAGTTTGAATATTTGTCCCACTTCAATACCCCTGGCCGAGCTTAAGACCGCTCCACAGGCGGGGCAGCATTCTCCCTCTTCAATCTGCCGCAGGTCGGCGTAAGCCGTCACCTTGAAATCGCGACCCGGAACGACGTTTAAAAGGTGATAGTTTTCCTCATTGGCGCCGCAAACGGCGTTGTTCATTGTCCTGACCTCTTCATCCGCGTAAACTTTTACTCCCCGTTCCTTTAATCCTACAGGTCCAACATATCCCGGCTCGCAGCCGGCCGCCTCCCTGATCCTTTCGGCCGGGGCCATTTCAAAAGTGAGCGATGGGTGCAGCCGCTGGACCTTTATTTCATTGACGGTCCTGTCGCCGCGCGCCAGTACTGCTATAAGCTCGCCATCAACCAGGAAAAGCAGCGTCTTGATCAGTTTTCTGGCTGGAACCTTGAGAAATGCCGCGACCTCATCAATGTTGGATTTTCCCGGGGTTTCAACTTTTTTTACCGGCAGCTGTTCCTCTTGATCATTTTCTGAAGGAAAGCAAGGCGCAATTTCCGCGTTTGCCGCATAACTGCAGGACGGGCAATAAACAATGGCTGCTTCTCCCGAGTCGGCAATAACCATGAATTCATGGCTGACACTGCCCCCTATGGCGCCGGAGTCTGCCTCCACCGGCCGAAATTCCAACCCGCAGCGGTTAAACACCGCGTTGTAAGCATCGAACATTTTACGGTAGCTCTCTTCCAGTCCCTCTTCGTCCCGGTCAAATGAATAGAGGTCTTTCATGATGAACTCGCGGCCGCGCATTAACCCGAAACGCGGCCTCCGCTCATCCCGGTACTTATTTTGTATTTGATAGAGCATCAGCGGGAGCTGCCGGTAGGAAGAAATATCCATCCTTACCAGGTCGGTAATCACTTCTTCATGGGTGGGCCCAAGGCAAAATTCGCGTTCATGCCGGTCTTTTAGCCGGAACAACTCTTTTCCGTAAACATGCCAGCGTCCAGACTCCAGCCATAATTCAGCCGGCTGGATGACAGGCATGATCACTTCCTGCCCGCCGGCCTTATTCATTTCTTCCCTGACAATAGCCGAGATCTTTTGCAGGACGCGCTGAGCCAGCGGCAAATAGGTATATACGCCCGAAGATAATTTGCGGATGAAACCTGCCCTGACCAACAGTTTGTGACTTACAACTTCGGCTTCGGCAGGCGTCTCGCGCAGTGTTGGCGCGTACAGTTTGCTCACATGCATCTCTTATACCCCTTCGTTTTTTATAATTTCTATTTGTTCCCAGAGAGCATCCAGTATTTCCTTCTCCGGGACCTTGCGGACTATCTTTCCTTTAACAAAAATTATCCCTTCTCCCTTTCCCCCGGCTATGCCGACATCAGCTTCCCTGGCTTCGCCTGGCCCGTTTACGGCGCACCCCATTACGGCAACGGTCAGGGGAAGAGTAAGGTCCTTTGTCTTCTCTTCCACTGCTTTAGCCAAAGAATACAGATCGATCTGGCAACGGCCGCAGGTTGGGCAGGAGATTATCTCCACGCCTTGTTTCCTCAGCCCCAGCATGCGCAGGATCATCTTGGCAACCCTGATTTCCGGGACAGGGTCCCCGGTCAGGGAAACCCTGATCGTGTCGCCAATCCCTTCGGCCAGTAGTGTGCCAATCCCCAGGGCCGATTTGACGCTCCCGCTTTCCAAAAGGCCGGCCTCCGTGACTCCCAGGTGTAGGGGATAAGGCGTCATGCCGGCAAATTCCCGGCAGGCCTCAATCATCATGGGAACATAGGACGACTTCAGCGAAACCTTGATCAGATCAAACCCCTGTTCTTCCAGCAGTCTCACATGGTGCAAGGCGCTTTCCACCATAGCCCCCGCACACGGGCCGCCGTGTTTTTCCATGAGTTTTTTTCCCAGAGACCCGCTGTTGACACCGATCCGGATGGGAACTTTGCGCGCCAGCGCCTGGCGAGCGACCTCCTTTACCTTCCAGCCCGCGCCTATGTTGCCGGGATTTAGCCTGAGCCCCGCAGCGCCCTTTTCCAGGGCAAGCAGGGCCAACCTGTAGTCAAAATGAACATCGGCCACTACCGGCAGCGGCGATTCTTTTACAATCGTTTCCAGGGCAAGGGCGGCTTCCCCGTCAGGCACAGCCACCCGTACAATTTCGCAGCCCGCTGCGGCAAGAGCCTTAACCTGGGCGACGGTTGAACGGACATCTCGCGTATCCGTGCTGGTCATAGATTGGATGGAAACAGGGTATTCATGGCCGATACCTACCGCTCCCAGGTGGAAATTTTTTGTTTTTCGACGATTAAAATACTCTTTCTTTATCATACAACAACCTACACAAATATTCTTATGATGTCCCGGTAGGTGATGAACACCATGAGAACCATGAGCAGGATAAAGCCCACCAGGTGAACAAAATTCTCTTTCGCCGGATTGACCGGCCTGCCTCGAACACCTTCAAATATTAAAAATAGCAGGCGGCTTCCGTCCAGAGCAGGGATCGGCAAAAGGTTGATCAGCCCGAGATTTATAGAAATGAGGGCAGTAAGATTAACCAAATAAACCAGTCCAAACCGTGCCGACTCGCCAATCATTTGGATTATTCCCACCGGCCCGGCAATGCCTTCAGTGGATGTCCTTCCCGTAATCATTTCCACCAGCCCGACAATTGTCAACCTTGTTATGTCAACAGTCCGCTGGTAGCCGTTTTTCAGCCCTTCCCAAAACCCGACTTTTTTCCAGCGCGGCTCTTCCGGCGTGATGCCAATCATTCCGACATTGCTCTCCGGATCAAGTTTCGGGGTTGCTTCAACCACAATAGTGCTTTTTCCCCTCGCTATTTCCAGTTCAATCTTTTTTCCAGCGCTGCCGTGAATAATACTTACCAGCTCTCGCCAGCTGTTTACATCAATACCGTTAATCCTTTCAACCCGGTCGCCTGCCCTTAATCCCGCCTGCTCTGCCGGGCTTCCCGCGACAACCGACCCGATTTTTGTTGTATAGTCTTCCGGGATTCCTATTGCTGAAAAAAGCGCGGTAAAAATGAAGACAGCCAGCACAAAATTCATCAGCGGACCCGAAGCAATAACTGCTATCCGGGCCCAAACGGGTTTCTGATCGAAACGGCGTGGATCATGGGAAGCCGATGATTCATAATCGCCTGAGCCCGTCTCGCCCGCCATTCGGCAAAAACCGCCCAGTGGAAGCGCTCTAATTGAGTAAATTGTTTCGCCCCATTTTTTGGCGACTATTTTCGGACCCATTCCCAGGGCAAACTCTTCCACCCTTACCCCGGTTATTTTCGCCAGGAGATAATGGCCAAACTCGTGGAAAAAGATGATCAGGCCGAAAATAATTAACGAGGCAACAAATGTTTGCAAGAAAATCACTCCTCTAAGACCAAGTCAATAGACCGCTTCCACAGCTGCCAAACGTGACCACCTGTCTATCTCCAGGATCTCTTCTAGACCATACTCCTGCAGTGGCCGGTGTTTTTTCATCACGTTTTCAATAACCGCCGGTATGGAACTGAACTTGATTTTTTCGGCCAGGAACAACTCTACCGCTTTTTCATTTGCGCCGTTATATACAGCAGGCATTGTCCCGCCAGCCTTGCCGGCTTCGTAAGCTAAACCAAGGCCGGGGAACCTTTCTTGGTCCGGTTTCATGAACGTGAGTTCCCCGACCTCAGAAAAGTCTACCCTTGGAAAGCTGTTCTTTCGCCGTTCCGGATAGAAAAAGGCGTATTGAATGGGAAGCCTCATATCCGGCAGGCTGCACTGGGCCAGAACTGAACCGTCGGCATACTGCACCATGGAATGGATTATGCTCTGGGGATGTATCAGCACTTCAATCTTCTCATAGGGCATATCATAAAGCCAGTGCGCTTCAATCACTTCCAGTCCCTTGTTAACAAGCCCGGCGCTGTCTATGGTGATTTTTGCTCCCATTCTCCACCGGGGATGCCGGAGTGCCTGGGCCGGTTTGACCTTATCCAGCTCTGTTGCGCTGCATTTGAGGAAGGGTCCTCCCGAAGCAGTTAGCAGTAGTTTCTCCACGGCAGCAGAGTTTCTTTCTTCAAAGCACTGGAATATTGCGGAATGCTCGCTGTCGACCGGCAGGATCCTGGTCTTCCTTTCCCTGGCTTTCTTCACTACCAGGTCTCCGGCTGTGACCAGAGTTTCCTTGTTGGCCAGGGCAACGGCAGTACCCCGCTCCAGCGCGGCAATGGTAGGCCGCAGTCCTTTAATGCCTGATACCGCAACCAGCACCAGGTCTAATCCATCCATGCCGGCTAAACTCTCCAGGCCGCTGTCACCATACATCACCGGCAGTCTGTCGTCTTTAATCAATGCGCCAAGCTTAACTGCCGCTTCCCGGCTTCCTGCCGCCGCATATTTCGGGCGATGCTTGGCAATTTGCTCAGCCAGCAGATCCATGTTGGAACCCGCCGCCAATCCCACAACCTCAAATTCACCCGGGAACTCGTCAACCACCTGCATGGCCTGGCGGCCTATAGACCCGGTGGAACCAAGTATGACAATCCTTTTGGGCACGATTCTTCCACCGCCTGTTTTTATTATACAACCCCTGTTATTGTTCCTTCTTCATGTTCTTCACGCTTTTGACAACCGCCTTGACCAGAACAACGCTGAACGGGCCGATGACAATGCCCCACACCCCGATGAACGCAAGTCCAACGTACAGGGCCATCAGGGTGGCCAGAGGGTGCAGCCCTATCTGCCGGGAAACAATTCTGGGTTCTAAAAGCTGTCTCACTCCCACCAGCACAGCATACAGGACGAAGAGGGACACTCCAAAACTGAAGTTACCGGCAAGCAGCTGAATGACCGCCCAGGGCACGAGTATTGTTCCAGGCCCCAGGACGGGAAGCAGATCGAAAATGCCCACGATGATTCCTAGGGTCAGGGCATAATCAATCTTGATGATATAAAGGCCAATTACTGTCAGAAACCCGGTCAAGCTTATCAGAATTGTCTGGGCCCGGAAAAACCCGACCAGGGCCCCGCTGGCCTCGCCGATAACCATACTGGTCGGCCGGATAAATCTTTTCGGTATTAGGCTGTACAGGAAGCGCATGATCAGGGCCTTGTCCCTGCTGATAAAGAAGGTAGCCAACCCTGAGACGATAATGACCGTGACAAAACCCGGCAGCCCTGCGATGAGACCGAATAGAAAACTGACCGCCGTTCCGATAAAACCTGTCAGACCGTTGACAACGTTTTGCATGTTTGAACTCAGGACGGCTTGAGCTTCCGGCGGCAGCGGGTTGTTGCTGATATAGTTTTTGAGCTGGTTTATTATCTCCAGCCCGCTTTTAAGCAGTTGCTGGGTGTAGCCGGGAAGACTGGCATAGAGCCCGGCAAGTTCGACCACCAGGCGTGAAACTGCCAGCACGACCAGCAAGACAATACCGGCAAACAGCATGATTAAAGCAATGGCTACGGCCAAGCCCCTCTTGATCCTTTTCTTCGTGCTCAACCAGTCTACGAGAGGATCAATCAAAATAGCCAATACTACAGCCAGGATAAACGGCAAAAACCCCCAGACCAGGCTCTCCGACACGTTAAACAGGAGCGGAAACAAGTAATTGAAAGTAAAAAACACGGCAACAATTAATACCAGCGCGGTGCCTATCTTCAGCAAATTCTCAAGATGGCGTTCAATTTTCGTGTTCATGATCAAAACAACCTCTCCATCAATAAAAACAGATAATAGGTTACCGGCGCAGCCCAAAGAACGCTGTCAAACCGGTCCAGTACCCCGCCGTGCCCCGGGATAATGGTTCCCGAATCTTTTACCCCGGCATACCGCTTTAAGGCACTTTCAAACAGGTCTCCCGCCTGCCCTGCTATGGAAACAAAAGGAGCAACGCCAAGAAAAAGACAGCCCTTTTCCGGAGGTGACACCCTTATCAAGATGTAGGCAGCCAGGATGCTTACCAGCAGGCCGCCAAAAAAACCCTCCCATTTTTTGTTCGGGCTGATGTGGGGAGCCAGCAAGTGCCTCCCAAAAACAGTGCCGGTAAAATAAGCTCCCGTGTCGGTGCTCCATACAATTACAAATAAATAAACAACCAGCCAGAAACCGTTTTCCAGGTCCCTTATGAGCAAGAGGTGAGAAAAACCCATTACAATATATATTACCCCGGCAACAGTGAACGACAGTTCAAAAGGAGAAAAACGCGGAAAACCGACCAGGTAAAACAAGGCTGCAAAAACAGCAAGAAACAAGAAGGCAGCAGCAAGCATATCGCTCCAGTATTGATAAACCAGGGGAATGATTAACCCCCCGGCCCACATGGGCGGCCCGAGCACCTGGTGTCCTGACCTGGCAGCCAGGTTTTTAAATTCCACCAGACCGGCAATCACGAGAATTATTATGCCCGTCAGCAGGAGAAGGCCACCCACATAAAACGCATAAACAACAACAGGTATTCCGATTAACGCGACAAGCACTCTTTTAACCAACATTCCGTTTTTCACCTTTCCGCTTACAGCCCGCCGTAACGTCGCTGGCGACCCTGGTAATCGCGAATGGCCTGAAATAAGTCGCGTTCGGAAAAATCCGGCCACAAAACAGGTGTCGTCCAGTACTCGGCATAAGCTGACTGCCACAGGAGAAAGTTGCTTAAGCGCATTTCGCCGGAAGGACGAATAATCAAATCCGGGTCTGGCATTCCGGCAGTGTAGAGGTAATTAGAAAACATTGCCTCGTTGATGTTTTCCGGCTCCACTTTTCCTTCTTTTACATCCTGGCAAAGAATTCGGACTGCATCCACAATTTCTTTTCGGCCGCCGTAATTAAGCGCTATCTGGAGGTTGAGCTTACTGTTGTTGTTCGTCTCGGCTATGGCCTTCTCTATCTGGCGCCTTGCTCCCGCCGGAAGCTGTTCCAGGCTGCCCAGGGTTTTTACTTTAACCCCATTTTTTTTCAGCTGCTGAAGCTCTTTTTCTACGTACTCAACCAGGAGGTTCATCAAAGCATCTATCTCCTCCTGCGGCCTTTTCCAGTTTTCAGTGGAAAAAGCATACACGGTAAGATGGGTAATCCCTATATTGATTGCCGATTCCACAACCCTCTTTAGCGTTTCCATTCCCGCCCTGTGCCCGGCCGCGCGCGGTAAACCTTTCTTTTGGGCCCATCTCCCGTTACCGTCCATGATTATGGCCACATGCCGTGGAAGAGGCTGCTTGTTGAGAGTCTCCGGGCCGGGAACTCTTTTTTCTATACTTCTTTTTTTAAATAGATTCTTAAAATATAGACTCATCGTTATCTCTTGCCTCCCCATGCAGGAAAACCCCCTGTTTAAGGGGGTTAATCACCGCATCCCTTTCCCGAAGCAAAACCACATTTTTGAAAAAGTCCTGCGAGAATCTCGACTTCCTGGTCATTTTTCTTAATACGGATAACTCTTTTTTCCCCATCGCTAAGCGGTCGCACGGCTGACGTATGGAGCATAACGCATTTCAACCCTTGGTTTTTTAGCACACTGCAAACTTCTTCCGGTGTTTTTCCCAGCAAAACGGGAAATTCCGGTTCCCACACCCTATTATTACGCGAGGAAGCGCTCATCCTATACTTCCATTATCTCCTTTTCTTTTGCTTCTAAAACATGGTCCACTTCCTTAATGTACTTATCCGTCATCTTTTGCACATCCTCCTGGCCCTTTTTGCTCTCGTCTTCGGAAATGGTTTTGTTCTTTTCAAGCCCTTTTATCCTCTCGTTGGTTTCCCGGCGTACATTCCGGATGCTGACGCGGCACTCTTCGGCTTTCTTCTTGATCAGTTTAACCAGCTCCACCCTTCTTTCCTGGGTCAGCTGGGGGATAACAATTCTGATTACGCTGCCGTCACTGCTCGGATTCAATCCCAGATCCGATTTGAGAATGGCTTTCTCAACGGCGGGCACAACCGTCTTGTCCCACGGCTGGATCGTCAGCAGCCGCGGTTCCGGGGCAGCTATATTGGCAAGCTGGTTGATGGGGGTAGGCGTCCCATAATATTCGACAAGCACTTTGTCCAAAATTGCGGGATTGGCTCTTCCCGCTCTCAGCGTGGAATAGTCTTTTCGTAGGATTTCAATTGACTTTTTCATCTTTTCCTCTGCTTCTTTAATGACTTCCTTTAACACCATTTTCTTCCCTCCCGATGAATGTTCCTATTTGCTCACCAGAGATCACCTTTTTGATGTTGCCTTCCTCCAGTATGCTGAATATTATGAGCGGTATCTTATTGTCCATGCAAAGAGATGTCGCCGTAGAATCCATGACCCCCAAACCCCTGTTGAGCACATCAATGTAAGAGAGTTCTTTAAATTTTCGCGCGGAGGGGTTTTCCCTGGGATCAGAGTCATACACGCCTTGCACTTTTTTCGCCATCAGGATTACCTCCGCTTCTATCTCCGCTGCCCGCAGGGCGGCAGTGGTGTCCGTGGAAAAGTATGGATTTCCTGTGCCGGCAGCGAAGATTACGACTCTTCCCTTCTCCAGGTGCCTGATTGCTCTTCGCCTGATATATGGTTCGGCAACCGAGCGCATTTCAATGGCCGACAAGACCCTTGTATCGACGCCGTGGTTCTCCAGCGCGTCCTGCAGGGCCAGCGCGTTTATGACCGTAGCCAGCATGCCCATATAATCAGCCGTGGCCCTGTCCATACCCCTGGCGCTGCCGGAAACCCCGCGCCAAATGTTGCCCCCTCCCACAACTATGGCGGTTTCCACTCCCATCTCGCATATCTCTTTAACCTGCCTGGCTATCGAATCAAGGATCTTGTGTTCAAGACCATAGCCCAGTTCGCCGGCCAAAGCTTCTCCACTCAGTTTGATGACAACCCTTTTATATTTTATCAGCATACGGAACAAAAGCCCCCAATCTGTCTTTTCTACACTTTTTCCAAAAACCCTTTTTCCTCTCCAGAAAGAACACGCCCGCAAGAAGGTTCAGCAGATAGATTGTCAAAAAGAGAACACCACAGTGTTCTCTTTTCTTCAGCCTTTAATCTGGGCCATCACATCATCAACAAAAGTGTCTTTTTTCTTCTCCAAACCTTCCCCAAGCTCGTAACGCGCAAACCGGCGAACTCTGATATTTTCGCCGATTTTCGCTATTTTATCGACAATCAGTTGTCTAACCGTAATCTCCGGGTTCCTGATGTACTGCTGTTCCATAAGGCAAACCTCTTTATAAAACTTTTCGACCCGTCCTTCCACCATTTTATCGACAACTTTTTCCGGCTTGCCTTCATTCAATGCCTGCTGGCGAAAGATTTCCCTTTCCTTGTTGATGACTTCCTCCGGCACGTCTGCCTTTTCCACGTATTCCGGCCGGGAGGCGGCAACCTGCATGGCGATTTCTTTTGCCAGCTCTCTGAATTCCGGTGTTTTGGCAACGAAATCCGTTTCACAGTTTACTTCAAGCAGTACCCCGATGCGACCGCCGCCGTGTATATACGATTCAATAATTCCCTCCGCTGCAATCCTGCCGGCCCTTTTAGCCGCTGCCGCCAACCCTTTTTCCCTCAAGTATTCAATGGCTTTGTCCAGATCGCCGCTCTTTTCCACGAGGGCTTTTTTACAGTCCATCATCCCTGCTCCGGTTCTTTCTCTCAGCTCTTTAACCATTTGAGCGGTTATTTCCATTTCCACGCCTCCCCAATAATTTCATTTCTATTATTCCATATTTTTCAGTATTACAAAACCGTGTATTTATAAAGAGGCGACCCGGGGTACCAGCTTCCCCCTCGGCCACCCCTTTTAAGGTTTCTTACTTTACCTTTACGGCAGCTGCATAAACTCTGTTATTGCGCTTTTAAATCTCTATTTCTTCCTCTTCTTCTAACTCTTCTTCGATTTCTTCGCCTACGCGTCCCTGCGTCGCTTCCAGGACAGCATCCGCCATTTTACCCGTCAGCAGTTTAACGGCCCTTATGGCGTCATCATTCCCAGGAATAATATAGTCTATTTCGTCAGGGTCGCAGTTTGTATCGACAATGGCTACAATGGGTACCCCCAGCCGCCTTGCTTCAGCAACGGCGATATGTTCTTTGCGCGGATCTATCACAAAAAGAGCACCTGGAATTCCCGGCATATTCTTGATACCGCCCAGGAATTTTTCGAGCCTTTCCGCCTCCGCCATAAGTTTGGCCACTTCCTTTTTCGGCAGAACATCGAAGGTCCCGTTCTCCTTCATGGTCTCCAGCTCTTTTAAGCGCTGTATCCTTTTTTGAATCGTATGGTAGTTGGTCAGCATACCTCCCAGCCAGCGCACATGCACATAGTACATGCCGCAGCGTTCCGCCTCTTCCTTTACCGTTTCCTGGGCCTGTTTTTTCGTGCCTACAAACAGTATGTGCTTGCCTTCCGACACTGTGCTGCGAATAAACTCGTACGCTTCTTCAACCTTTTTTACGGTTTTTTGGAGGTCAATTATATAGATGCCGTTACGCTCCGTAAAAATGTACGGGGCCATTTTGGGGTTCCAGCGCCTGGTCTGGTGTCCGAAATGAACACCGGCTTCCAAAAGCTGTTTCATCGAGATGACAGACAATGCCACACCTCCTTTCCGACGGTTTTCCCTCCGCCGGCCTCATCCTGGCTTCCGACCTTTGGTAAAGGCACCGGGAAGTCAAATCAACCGGCGTGTGTGATTACACCATAGGAAAGTATAACATAAATATCTTTACCTACACAAATATTTTTCCGCTGGTCAGCTATTATTTTTCAACTGGCCGGCAGCAAGTTTTTCATGCAGGTTAAGCTTAAGCGAAATCTCTCCCTGAGAGATTGACAGCCGCTCGGCAATTTCCTGGACTGAAAAACCCTGCTGGCGCAGGCGAATGATTTTTGCGCTGCTTTCGTTCCTAGAACTCCTTTTTTTGTTCATTGTCGCCGCGTGATCATCTTGCCGCTCTTTTTCTTCTTCTGCAGCAGCCTGTTCATTTTCCATTCCCGGCGACAAAACAGCCCCGGCCTGATTTATCTTTCCTTCCAGTTCCTCCAGAACAAGGTCAGCCAGCTGCAGGTGTTTGTCAATCATCGCCGCAACATTCTCCTCAATCTGCCTGTAATGCAAAAGTGAACTTCGGAGACTATTGATTTTATATGTTATATAGACCAGGAGGATGATATTTATAAAAAAAATGATTACGTCCAGCGAATTCATGCAGCTTCCCCCTATTTTTTGATTATTACCGCCGCCGGAGTATTCGAATAAACTCTGCTCGCTAAATTTTAATATCTAACAACCTGCCGGTCTGTTTTTCATCGCCGGGAACACCCTTCGGCTTGCCGTCTTCTTTTTTTTCGCTTTGTTTTTTCTTCCCACTGCCTTCCCTTTTTTTGTCCTCCCGGTTCTGGTCTTCAACCTTCTTTTGCATCGCCTGTTCAGGTTTATTGACGGTCTGTTCCTTGAGCCTGTTTTCTTGCTGAACCGTCTGGCCCAACACCTGTTGCTCCGTCTGCTGCTGCTGCTGAAGGCCGCGCTGCACGCGGTTCACCTGGCCTGTTTGAGGCAGTATAACCTGCATGTCAACAGGGTTCACCGTCATATGCCGTTCACCTTCCCCTCAATGGAACGTGCTTGATTTCAAATCCCTCTATTTTAAAAACAACGCTCTTCATTTCCTCAAGCACGTTGAAGACGGACTTGCCCATATACAGAGTTACCCCAAAAAACACCTTGTTTTCAACACAAATTCTGGCCTTTTCCAGGTTATAGAAGATGTTCTCCAGTTCGTTTTTCCTTCTCTTCAGGTTTTCTATTTCCTGGGTCATTTGGTACTGCTGCCTGCATACTTTCAGGAATATCTCGTTTTTATTATCAGGTAAGCTCCC
Organism: Peptococcaceae bacterium; assembly: GCA_024655825.1. Taxonomy (NCBI): domain Bacteria; kingdom Bacillati; phylum Bacillota; class Clostridia; order Eubacteriales; family Peptococcaceae; species Peptococcaceae bacterium. Next base: position 89,939 of record JANLFJ010000003.1, read on the forward strand.
GGTTGTTTTCTTGATTTCCTGCAGCGCCTTAACAATTTTCTCGCATTTCAGACAATCTTCCTGTAGTGTGGCCAGCCTGCGGCAAACCTCCTTGTATTCCTGTCTTATTTCTGGGCGGATGCCAACTTCCAGCGTGGTCGCGGTGCCAGATGAGGAGCCGATGTTCTTTGCTCTAATCTCTTCGCCAGCGCAGCAGCTTCCACCAACCAGGAGGCCTTTTTTCCCGCCCACGGTAACTTTTTTCGCCGCCTTCGTGGTGCTGTGCATGATGGCTTCCGTGACCACAATGTTTTCATTGCTCTCCACATACCCGTTTTCGATGTAACGGGCATAAACGCACCCATTGACAACAGCCTTGCCTCTCACTATCCCGTTTTTTACCTGCAGATTTCCTCCGGCTTTTACCAGTCCCTCCAGGTTTCCATGGACCTCCACGTCGCCTACCGCTTCAATTTCAAAATTATTTTTAACGTTGCCATAAACAATAACGTTCCCGGGAAACTTAATGTTTCCGGTATTGAAATCGACATCTCCCCTGACTTCATAGCAGTGAAAAACGCTTACCCTTTTTTTGTCATAAACCACATGCCCGGAGGTGGTAGCAATCAGTTTCGTGTTGTTATCGACGATCTGTGTGTTTTGTCCCATTGGAAAACGCACATCTTTTCCGGGCTTGGCTTTTTTTTCCTCTCCGTACACGTTTAGGCCGTCCTTGCCGGCGGTAGCGTGGATTTTTTCGATCAACACGCTGCCGGAATCGACAGTTTGAATCAAATTGAGGTTGTAAAAGTCAACACTGCCATCTGCCAGTTCCTGCGGTTTAATATCAATTCCCTCGGGGTTAAAATGAAAGATTAAACGGGCATCCTCCCCCTCGATGCATGGAACCCCTTCCGCAACCAGCCACTCCCCGTAATCATCTTGTTTTTCCACAATTTCCGGAAAGAGCGTTTTCTTGACGCCTGCTTTTATACCCTGTTCCAGCAAGGTGTTCTCAATATCCCGCTCGCTCACTTTCGAGCCGTTGCGCAAAGGAAAGACCTGGAGATATGCTTTTAGCTTGTCTTCGGTAACCCGAATTCTGAGTATCGTCCCGTTGTGGTAACCTTCTTGGTCGGAGGAGATTTTTACCGGTCTGCCGCTCGCTTCGGCAAAGCACTGTTCCACCGTCTCGCTCTCAAAGAATATCTTTCTTTGAGCCAGTTCCGCGCAAAGCTGGTCCAACGTCGCCGGGAAAAGCAGGTTTTCCTCTTCGCTTACGGTCAGGTAAACACCCTCAGGTTCTTTGGAGAGCGAATACTTCCTACCCCTGACTGTTTTTGCGCTTACCCCACTGTCCTCCATTCAGAAACTCCCCCTTTCATAATGCCTTTTTCATCCTGGCCAGCTTGCCGCGAAGCCTGAAAACCGCTTTTGTGTGCAGCTGGGAAACCCGGGAATCAGAAATTTCCATGACCTGCGCGATTTCCTTATTGGATAAATCATGGTAATAAAAAAGGCTGATTACAAGTCTTTCTTTTTCGGGAAGTTCTTCTACCGCTTTTGCCAGTATTCTTTTGACCTCTTTCTCCTCGCTTAATTGGACCGGGTTGGGACTTAATTCATTGGGAACACTGTCTATTAAAAAGCCGGCTTCATTTTCCTGCAGCGGCTCGTCCAGGGAAACAACGGAAATGTATCTTATGTTCTTCAACCAATTGTGAAATTCCTCCAGCGATATGTTTAATTCACGCGCGACTTCTTCATCGGTGGCGCTGCGCTGCAATGTGTATTCCAGTTTATGGTAGGCCTGCTCAACCAACCTTGCTTTTTTCCTTACTCCTGATGGGATCCAGTCTTCTTTCCGTATCCCGTCAATAATTGATCCTTTTATCCTCTTCACCGCAAAAGACTCGAAAGGATAACCCAAATCGGGGTTAAATCTTTCCACTGCTTCAATCAGACCAAATATGCCGTATGTGCAGAGATCTTCCCGTGAATAATTGCCAGGCAAATTATGGATTGTTTTGTTGGCTATTTTCTGGACCAGCGAGACATAATGCAGGATAAGTTTTTCTTTCAATTCAGGGCTTTTTTGGGTAGCGTACTTCTTCCACAGTTCATTGGTCTCTACCGACATCGCTGCAGTCCCCCGCAGTCAGATTATTTTTTCGCCCTTGCTGATGGTCCTTATATGCAGCTGAGCATTGCTGGTAAAGAATTTGATCGTTCTCCCGAACGAACCGCCGGTATCTTCGGCCAGTATTTTTATCTTCAGCAGTGCCAGGCATCTTTTAACAGCCTCGACGTTGCGCTCTCCGATCCTCATGATATTGCTGGAATTGGGAAAGGTGAACATTTGAGCCCCTCCGGCTATTTTGGCCACGAGCCTTGTTTGGCTGGCGCCAAGCCTGCCCATTTCTTCCACCAGCAAAACTATCCCCGTATCCGCATATTTCGCCTTGTTTTGCAAGACCTTGCTCTGAGTGCTGTCAGGCAGCATGATATGTATCATACCGCCTAATTTTATCAACGGGTCCCATAAACAAACGCCTACACAAGATCCTAAGCCGGTGGTAATAAGACTTGATGAGTTCACAGCTGTCTTAAAATCAGCCATTCCTACTCTGATGGGTTCGTTTTGCATTATAACACTCCCAGCGAACTTAATAAGATCTCCAGAGTCTGCGGCTCCGGCAAAATAAAGAAATGGCCTTTGAACTCGTTTTCTTTTTCGGAAAACACCGTCTCCACAACAAGCGCGTAATCGCTCACCTCGCCGATTTGCTGCAGCACCTCGCCGAGTATGGCTCCAACCATATCCACGGCCATTGCGGGTACTGACGGCGTAAACGTTTGCTTGGAGATAGTAGAAAGGGCGTTTAAGAACGAACCTGCCAAAATGTTGATTATTTCCAAAAAAGCCGACTGCAGCATTTCGTCCCATTCTGATGATGACCCTTTGGGCCGGCCAAACAGGATGTCCAAAAAACTGAATACCATATCGCTTTGCACTAGGAAGAGAATACCCATTGGCATCTCGCTGTCTACCCGCAAGTATCCGCCGGCCACTTCCATATCGGCCCCTCCCACGTATTCCACAATCTCGGGAAGCGGCGCGATCTTCGCGTTGGGCACTGACATATCTATCCTGCGGTTAAGCATCTGGGACAGGGCGGTTGCGGCATTACCGGCCCCGATATTGCTGATCTCTTTCAAAGCGTCTACCTGTAGCGCGTTTAGTTCCGAATAGTCTTTCATCGTTTCTCTCCCGTTCCAATATTGATTATTGAAGGCTTAAATCAAGAACTTTTGACAGATCCAACACAATTAATAACCTGTCTCCTATTTTTCCGATGCCTTGAATGAACTGGTTGTCAATACTTTTTGAGGTGTGTGGTTTCTCTATATCCTCAACCGGCAGACTCAAAACCTCGGTTACTAAATCAACAGTCATCCCGATGACCACATCATCATAATGAAAAACAATGATCCTGGACATTTCAGTTATAACCTGTTCTCCCAGCCTGAAACGAACATGAGAATCGATAACGGGAATAATTTTGCCCCTGAGGTTGATAACCCCTTTAATAAAAGGCGGCGCCTTGGGAACCCTGGTGATATGGGACCAGCGTATTATTTCCTGCACATTCAGGATCTCTACCGCATATTCCTCGTCTTCCAGCTTGAAGGCCACGAACTGCTTCTTTTCTGCCACCTGCCATCCCCCCTTTATCTTTCAAAAAAGTGTGCCTATGTCAATAATCAGCGAAACCCTGCCGTCGCCTAATATTGATGCCCCGGCTATTCCCGGCAGGTTAGCCAGCAGCCTGCCCAGCGTATTGATTACGATTTCCTGCTGGCCTATCAGCTGGTCAACAACCAGCCCTACCTGCTGCTCGCCTTTCCTGACCACCACCACATAGATGTCTTCCGACCGCTGCTCGCCGGGAACAGCGAAAATGTCTTTCAAAAAGAAGAGCGGCAAAACTTTACCTCGCAGGAGCATAACCTGCTGTTCCTGCACATTTTTCATTTGCTGTGGCTCCAGGCTCGTTGTTTCATCGATGTGCGCAAGCGGTATAGCGTACGTTTCGTCCTGGACCTGTACCAGCAGAGCCTGGATAATAGCCAGGGTTAAAGGAAGCTTGATAATAAATTTTGTTCCCTGGCCCTCTTTTGTTTCGATATAAACCTGGCCGTTCAGTGACTGAATCTTGCTTTTTACCACATCAAGACCAACCCCACGACCAGAAAGATCGGTTATCGTTTGTGCCGTGGAAAATCCCGGTTCAAAAATGTAGCTGAGAATCGCCTGATCATCAACCGTATCCAGGTGTGACTGGCTTATAAACCCGTTTTCAAGCGCTTTTCGCTTTACTTTCTCTATGCTGATGCCTTTCCCGTCATCCTCCACGGAAATGATTACCTGGTTGCCTTCCTGCCTGGCCGACAGGCGAAGCAGCCCTTCCGGTTTTTTCCGCAGGGCCACTCGTTCCCCTGGCGGCTCGAGCCCGTGATCAAGGGAATTGCGTATCAGGTGAACAAGCGGGTCGCCGATCTCATCGATAACCGTCCTGTCAAGTTCGGTCTCTTTCCCTTCCAGGATCAGATTCACTTCTTTTCCCAGTTCCTGAGCCAGGTCTCTGACCATCCGCGGAAAGCGGTTAAATACCTGTTCAATGGCCACCATCCTAACATTCTGGACAACCGACTGCAAATCTGTTGTTATCCTGCTGATTTGTTCAATCGTCTCGTTTAAACCGGGTATCTTGTTAGTGGTATTGATTTGCTCCAGCCGCGTCTTGTTGATGACAAGTTCGCCCACCAGGCTCATCAGGCTATCGAGGCGGTTAATGTCAACACGAACCGTTTGATGAACCTTTTGCTTTTTTTCGCGTTGAACTCCGGGTTCAGCTTCTGCCGCCCGGTCCTGGGCAGCCTTTTGCCCGTCCGTAGATTTCTCTTGGCCGTTATCAGTCGCGATTTTGACTTCTTCAATGCTGCCCAGTTGCACTTCGGCCAGGATTTCCACCTTTTTTCGAATAACAGCTTCGTCCTCTTCTGAGACAAGAAAGACAACAAATTCGTTTTTAAATTTCTCATCTTCAATGTCCTGGGTGTGGGGGATTGACTTGATTATCTCTCCGGCCTCTTCCAGGTTGCGAAAAACAGTAAAGGCCCTCACTCCCTTCATTACACAGCCGGGGTCGACCATTATCCGGAGGCGCCAGGTGCGTATGCCCTTCTCGGAGGCTTTTTTTATCAGGTTTATTTCGTATTCATTAAAGCCGTTCCCGTTATCATCCAGATAAACCGTCCGCTCCCCGGCAGGCTGTCTCTCTTTGCTGTCATCGCCTGGCAGCAGTTCAGCCGTAAGCTTTTGCACGTCCACCTGCAGGCTTTCTCCCTGCCGTAAACTTCCCAACATGTTTTCCAGCAAGTCTGCCGCTTTAAATAATGAGTTGAACACAGCAGTAGTAAGCTCCTGTTTTTTTTCACGCAGCTTATCAAGGAGATTCTCCATCTCGTGAGTGAGTTGGGTGATCGGATCATACCCCATGGTAGCGGACATTCCTTTTAAAGTGTGGGCCGCTCTGAATATTGCGTCTAAAAGGTCAAGTCTTGAAGGGTTGTTTTCCAGCGCCAGCAAATTTTGATTGAGTGCCTGGAGATGCTCCTGCGCTTCCTCAATAAAGAGGTCCTGGTATTGACTCATATCCATGTTTGCCGCCTCCCTATTTTTTGATAAAATGCCAGTTCGATTAAATCTGCTATCCTGTAAAGCGGGGCTTCGTGATCGATTGCGCCAAGCTGGCAGGCAGCTTTTGGCATTCCGTATACAACGCATGTTTCAGCGCTTTCCCCGATAGTCACCGCACCGGCATCCTTCAGTTCCCTTATTCCTCGCGCGCCGTCGTTTCCCATGCCCGTCATGATTACCCCCACCTTTGGTTGCGACAGCCTGGCCACGGATTTCATCAGGACATCCACGGAAGGCCTGTGCCCGTTGACAGGCGGCTCCTGGTGCAGGTGAATGGTAATTTTTTCGTTGACGTCTCTAACTTCCATGTGGTATCCGCCGGGAGCGACAAAAGCCATCCCGCTTTTTACCTCATCACCGTTTTCCGCCTCTTTCACCAGAAACTGGGAAGACATGTCCAGACGTTGGGCCAGCGATTTCGTAAATCCCGGAGGCATATGCTGAACAATCAGTATCGCGGCATTAAGCCCTTTTTTCAACCGGCTCATGACTTCAAAAAGAGCTTTTGGCCCCCCTGTAGACGTTCCAATGGCCACAATCGAAAAAGGATGGGCGACAGTGCTTTCATGGGCCGGTCCCCTTTCTGGAGGTGCCCCGGTTAATTTGAATTTGCCGACTGCGGCACCAGCGGCTGTTTTTATTTTATTGATTAATTCCTCACCCAGCTGGGTTACCTGCAGAAAAACCGGCCCGCCAGGTTTGGTAAGGAAATCCACCGCTCCTTTTTCCAGTGCCCTGATGGTGGCGGCAGATCCTCTTTGCGTATGGGCAGAGAGCATGACCACGGGAATCGGGTTTTCCTCCATTATTTTCTCCAGGGCTTCCAGCCCGTCCATAACCGGCATTTCTATATCCAAGGTTGCCACGTCGGGTTTAAATAACTTGATTTTCTGCAGCGCTTCTACCCCGTTTCTCGCAGCAGCCACTACTTCAATTTCTTTATCTTTTCCGATCAGGTCTTTAAGAAGCCTGCGCATAAAAGCGGAATCGTCCGCCACGAGGACCCGTATTTTTTTTTGCGGGTTGCTCAAGCTATAGTAACCCCTTTCTTCTCAGCTCTATCTGTTTTTGGTAAACGTGCTTGATAAGGTACTGCCTTTCTTTTTCGGACAGGAAGGTAAACTTTATACCGATGATGTTCCTTTCAATTCCGTCGCTGTCTATTTCCCAGTCGTTCCAGATTACGGACCCCATGGTTTTGAATGGCCTGCCGTCCAATTCAAAGTCTATATACACATCGGTGTTTTTCTCCAATTTTATCGGCTTTATCAAAACAAGCATCATCCCGCCACCGCTTAAATCCCTGCTTTTACAATGGACCTCCATGGCCTGTCCCAGGTAGTCTTCCCATTTGAGCTGCACCTCCAGGGAATAGGGGACGCGCACGTACTCCCTGTTTTGTACCCTTTCAATTTTTTCCGGATACTCGACCAGCACCACCGGCACATTTTCCACTGCGCTGCGCAAAACGACGGAACGAAAGGTGTAAATGGCAATGTTATCCCAATACCACACATTGACGGGCGTGCCCCTGCTTAAAAAGATGGGCACCCTGTTTTTAATAGGACTGGCCAGGACCAACTCTTCTTTTTCCAGGTTTTCTACCCGGCTGCGGTAGCGTGCGCTTCTCTCCTGCTCATCAGCAATATCAATGGCTACCAACTGGCCGACTTTCAAAATTTTCCGCAGATCTTCCATCACAACACACCTACCTGAAGTATTCGGCTACCCTGCTGAAAAAACCTTTCAACCCGTTATGCGGGTTAGGATGATATTCCTGTTTGGACATACTTGCCGCAATCGTCAGAATATCTTGCGAGGCAGGCGCATGAGGATACGTGAGGACCAGCGGAGATTGTTCATTAATGGCCTGTCCCACCTTGGGGTCTTCCCTGATGGGTCCAAGATAATCCAGCGAATACTTTAAAAAACGGTTGACCGCAATTTCCAGTTTTTTGTAAACCGCAACCCCCTCGGCGGCATCGATTATCCGGTTCACCACCAGTTTAACCCTGCCGTTATACCTCTGCTGCCTGATCGTTTTAATCATCCCATAGGCATCGGTCAGGGCCGTCGGTTCGCCTGTTGTCACAATAATTATCTCATCAGCCGCAAGGGCAAAACTCAGCACAGACTTGGAGAGTCCCGCACTGGCATCGATGATGAAAAAATCCGCTGTCCCGTCAAGATGGCTGAGTTTGGTGAGAAAATTTACCAGTTGCCACTCCTGCAGGTTGGCCAGCTCGTACATACCGGTACCGCCAGGAATAATCTTGATCCCTTTCGGGCCGTTGTAAATAACTTCCGAAACCGACTTTTCCCCCCTTATAACCTGGGAAAGGTTATAAGGAGGCGATATTCCAAGGATGACATCGATATTAGCCAGCCCAAGGTCAGCATCGAGCAGGATCACCTTTTGTCTGAACTCGGACAGGGCTAGCGATAGATTAACGGCAAAGCTGCTTTTTCCGACTCCGCCTTTTCCGCTGGCAATGGTAATCACCTTCGTGTGTTTTTCCTGCCCATCTATTTGCGCTTCCAAATCCTCTTTCATACTCTGGACAAGCAAACGCAAGCTATCGGCCTGGTTCTTCATACACGCTACTCCTTAATAAGCATCTGTACAAGTTTTATGGGATCGGCGATCTCTATGTCATCAGGGATGTTTTGCCCAATAGTGAAATAGGAAAGGGGGTATTTTGTCTTGCAGGCAATGTTGTATAGAGGACCAAAGAATGAAGTCTCGTCAAGTTTGGTGAAAATCAGCCGCGTTATCCCTAGATCCTGGTAAACATCAAGGATTTGCAGCAAATCCTGGTATTTGCTGGTAGCGGAAAGAGCTAAAAACACTTCATCCGGGTTGGCTATCTCCAGGTAATTATGTAGTTCTTCAATATGCAGGGCGTTTTTATGGCTTCTTCCCGCCGTATCTATAAAAATTATGTCACTGTCTGAGATTTCCATCAAGCACTCTTTCAACTGGTTAAGTGAATAAACCACGCTAACCGGAACATTCATTATTTCGCCAATGGTCTTCAACTGCTCGGGGGCTGCGATGCGGTAAGTATCAACAGTGACAAACGAAATCTTCTTCATCTCCACAATCGCGTACATGGCGGCCAGTTTGGCTATGGTAGTGGTTTTCCCGACACCCGTGGGACCGACCATGGCATAAACCTTGGGGATCCTGTACCTGCTTCTGTCGAAAACAACCGGTTTGCTCTTGTTCTTTATCGGCTTGAGAAGGTTGTTGAAAAAAATGCTGTTGACCTGTTCGTCAGGGATATTCGCATGCAGCGCCAGTTCCTGCATGGTGGCCTTTACCGTTTTTACGGCGATTTTTTCATCGACACCCTGTTTCTTCAGGCGGGCAAAAAGATTCTGCCCAAGTTTTGGAAAACGGGATATATGACCCGTGTTCTCTATCAGCCTGCTCATCTCTGACATTACTTTTTTCATTTCATCAAGTTCATATCCTGCCTGAATAGCTTCAGGTTCGGCTTCCCGGGCCAAGTTTTCCGCAGGTCTTCTGGCAGGCGGCAAGATGGACCTGCCCCCCTGTGTCCCCGGCGCAGCGTTCGTCTTGCCGGGCCTTGTATCAGAACCGCTATCGGCGGCAGCGGTAACTTCAACATAGTTCTTCTTAAACAGGCCCAGTATTCCTCCTTCTTTGAAATACCTGGTGTGGAGTATTACGGCATCTGTTCCCATTTCACTTTTGATTTTGGCCATGGCCTCCTGGATGTCACTGGCTACAAATCTCTTGACCCGCATCTATACCTTCACCATCCCCACCGACTCAATATCCAGGTTCGCAGGAATTTCGCTGTATGAAAGCACAGGAACCGCCGGCAAAACCTTTTCCAGCAGACGGCGCAGGGGAGAACGAACCGCCGGTGAAACCAGCACGACCACCTGTTTCCCCAGCATGCCGCTCTTTTCCAAAAAACCGGCTATTCGCCTGATAATTTCCTGGGCAGTCCCCGGTTCTATGGCTAAATAACTACCGTATTCCCCCGCCTGGATGCCGTTCTTTATTATTTCTTCAACCTTTGGATCCAGGGTAATGCAATAAATCTTACCCTCTTCGTCGGCATACAACTGCCCGATCTGCCGGGCCAGTTTCTGGCGCACATGTTCCGTCAGCACGTCAGGGTCCCTGGATATTGCGCCCCAGTCCCCAAGCGCTTCCATAATCGTGACCAGGTCCCTGATCGGTATCCGCTCTTTCAGCAGGTTGGACAGCACCTTATGCACCTCCGCCAGGGAAAGAATGCCAGGCACGACTTCTTCCACCACGGCGGGGTACTCCTTCTTCAAATTGTCCAGCAGGGTTTTGACATCCTGCCGGCTGATGATCTCGGCAGCATTGTTCTTTAAGAATTCCGTAATATGCGTGGCCAGCACCGCCGGAGGATCAACAACCGTGTACCCCGCCATTTCAGCTTCTTCTCGCAGCGTCTCACTGATCCAGAGGGCTGGCAGCCCAAAAGCGGGGTCTTTCGCTGCTATACCGGGTATATCCTTTTCCCCACCCATCGCCAGGTAATGGCCCATCATCACCTCTCCCCTGGCCTGGGGTACGCCTTTCAACTTTAATACGTAAGCATTCGGCGAAAGCTGGATATTGTCGCGTATCCTAACGGGAGGGATCACAATCCCCAGTTCCAGCGCGCACTGCCTGCGAATCATGACCACCCTGTCCAGCAGGTCTCCCCCTTGTTTTTCGTCGACCAGGGGAATCAACCCGTACCCCAGTTCCAGCTCGACGGGATCGACGTGCAGCAGGGCATAGACAGTATCAAGTTTTTTGTCTTCTTCCTGTTCTTTCTGGACCGCTTGCCGCGATTCAGCCTGTCTTGTCACCTGCCTGCTCCTATTTTGTGTGTAAGCCAGGAAAGCCAGACTTACTCCCAGGAACAGGAACGGCAGTTTGGGCAGGCCAGGCACAAGACCAAGAAAGACCAGCACTCCGGCTGTTATAGCCAGCAGTTTGGGTTCCGAAAAAACCTGTCTGGTCAAATCTTTACCCAGGCTGTAGTCGGAGGCGGCCCTGGTTACGATTATACCGGTGGCCGTGGAAAGAAGCAGCGCCGGAATCTGGGTGACAAGACCGTCCCCAACGGTAAGCAGCGTGTACGTTTGAGCGACTTCCCCGATCCCGCCCATTTTTCTTTGCAGCATGCCAACAGCCATGCCTCCCAGTATATTAATAACAGTGATAATTACACCGGCAATGGCGTCTCCTTTTACAAACTTGCTGGCGCCGTCCATGGCCCCGTAAAAATCAGCTTCCCGCTGGATCTTGTTTCTCCTCTGGCGGGCCTCTTCTTCAGTTATCAGGCCTGCATTAAGGTCAGCATCAATACTCATCTGCTTGCCAGGCATGGCGTCCAGGGTGAAACGGGCCGCCACTTCGGCCACTCTTTCGGCGCCCCTGGTAATGACAATAAACTGGATAACCACCAGGATTAAAAAAATGACAAATCCAACAAAGGGGTTGCCTCCCACCACAAACTGCCCGAACTGGCGGATCACCTGCCCGGCGTTGGCCTGCAGCAGTATCAAGCGGGTTGAGGATATATTCAAAGCCAGGCGGTACAGGGTCATAACCAGAAGCAGCGAGGGAAAGATTGAGAAATCCAGCGCTTCCTTGTTATACATGGAAACAAGCAGGATCACCACAGCACATGTGATGTTAAAAACAATCAAAACATCAAGCAGTGTGGGATGCAGGGGTATGATCATCAATAAAACGATGGATAGAATACCCAAGGTGATAATGACATCTATGTAACTGACAATCCTGCGAATAAGTGGAGAGGTTGACACGGACTATCCTCCTAATAACGTTTCTTCAGCCTGTAAACATGGGCGATCACTTCGGCTACAGCCTGATAGAGGTCTGCCGGGATGGCCATGTTGATTTCAACTCTTTTATACAATATCCAGGCCAGTGTTTTGTTCTCAACGACTGTCACCCCATGAGCCGAAGCGATTTCTTTTATCCTGGCGGCAAGGTGGTCCTGGCCTTTCGCCACCACCACGGGAGCATTCATCTCCTCCTCATATTTCAACGCAACCGCCACATGTGCAGGGTTGGTAATAACCACCGTTGCCCTGGGCACCTCCTGCATCATTCGCCTGGCAGCCAGCTGTCTCTGCCTTTCTCTTATTCTGGCCCTGAGCTGGGGGTCCCCTTCAATTGTTTTATACTCCTCTTTCACTTCCTGTTTGCTCATTTTTAAGGACTGCTCGTACTCATAGACCTGGTACGCATAGTCACCTAGGGCCAGTATAAAAAGCACCAGCAGGATCCGCCAGCTAACCGCGAAAGTGATATCTCCCAGGTAGGCCAGAGACGACTCAACGGGGAATCCCATCAACACCGACAGACCAGGCAGCTGTTTTCTCAGAAAACTTAAAGCCACGTATCCCACCAGCAGCGTCTTCAAAACCGACTTGACGAGTTCAATTACCGCCCGCTTGGAAAAAATGCGTTGGAATCCTCTGGCCGGGTTAAGCCTGTTTAAATCAAACTTAAGCGGTTCCGCTGTCAAGAGAAAGCCGACCTGTACCACATTCGACACCAACCCGGCTGCAAGCGCCACCAAAAGGACCGGCCCGGCCATTTTGGCCATAACGAGAACCGTCTCAAGAACCATAGCCTCCGCGCGTTCCACTGTCAAATCCGCGCTGCTGTATGAAAATATATGATAAAAGAACTTCTGAAAATCACGGGCCATCGCGGGAAACCATACCTGGAGCAAAAGCAGCGTGAGCGCAAGCACAGTAACGGTAACAATCTCGTTGCTCCTGGCTACCTGGCCTTTCTTGCGGGCTTCTTCTCTCCTGCGCGGAGTGGCCCTCTCCGTTTTTTCTCCGGCAAAAAGCTGCAGATTTAATCTCAAGGAACTCATTGTTTCATACCATCACATCAAGTATATGGTATAACTGCTTCACCATTTCGGCGATCAACGTATTCATCAGGTATATATAAAACGGTATTGCCGCAAGTAAAACGCCAAAACCCAGAAGTATCTTGGCGGGCATCCCCACCAAAAAGATATTCATCTGCGGTATGGTCCGCGACATTATCCCCATGATTAAGTCCGTAAAAAACAGTGCTGCCGCAACCGGTAAGGCGAGCTTGAAGCCGGTTGCAAAAACGCCGCCGAAATATGTGGTCAAAAGTGCGGCGAAATCCTTTTGAATTGACAGGCGGCCCACAGGTACGAGACTGTAGCTGTCAAACAGCGCCTGGATAAAAAGATGATGGCCGTTTACCTGTAAGAAGACGAGCAAGGCCAGGATGAATTTGAGGTTTCCCAGGATCGGAGCCTGTGTCCCGCTCAGCGGATCGATCACGTTCATAATCCCGAATCCCATCTGGACGTCAATAACCTCTCCCGCCAGCTGAACTGCGGCAAAGAAAAGCTGGGCTACCAGCGATAAAGCCAGGCCGGTGACAACTTCACTGGCAACGACAAGCAGGTAGGCCGCCGTACTGCCGGGGACATCGAAGTTTTCGCCGGCGCCAAGCTGCCATGCAGTAAGCGCCATAAATAGGATAAAGGCTGCCTTCCAGGTAACGGGAAGATTCTTAGTGCTGTATACAGGAGCGAAAGCGATCCCTCCAAGGCGCGCCAGCAATATGAAGAACTTGTCGCTTTCCTGTAACAAGGCGAAAAAGGTCTCCATTTTATCTCATCAAACCCGGAATGGTCTGAAAAAGTCCTTTGGTGAAACCGATAAGAAGATTAAGCATCCACGGTCCGAAAATAACGAGCATGACCAGGACCAGCACAATCTTGGGCACAAAAGTGAGGGTCTGTTCCTGGATCTGGGTGGTGGCTTGAAAGATACTGACCAGAAGGCCCACCAGCAGGCTCGTCCCCAAAAGCGGCGCGGAAAGAAGCAAAATCGTGTACACGGCTTCTCTGGCCAGGTAAATAATATAATCCTGTGACATGATAAGCAACACCCTTCTTGGTGAAATTCAAGTTCAGCGAAAACTGCTCACCAGCGTCTGCACAACCAGGTGCCATCCATCCACCAGGATGAAAAGAAGAAGTTTAAACGGCAAAGAGATCATCATCGGAGGGAGCATTAACATTCCCATGGACATGAGGGTACTTGCCACGACCATGTCAATGACAATAAACGGAATATAGATAATGAAACCTATCTGGAAAGCTGTTTTCAGCTCGCTGACGGCAAAAGCCGGGATCAAAGTTGAAGTCGGAATGTCTTCCTTGCTGTTTGGTTTGGGCAGTTTGGACAAGTTGACGAAAAGCGCCAGGTCGTTTTCCCGGGTCTGATTGAACATAAAAGTCCGCAAGGGCTCCATTGCCCTGTCAAAAGCCTCTTCCTGGGACATTTCCCCTTTCAGGTACGGTTGAATTGCTTCCTGGTTCATTTCCGACCAGACGGGGGCCATCGTAAAAAAGGTCAGGAACAGGGCCAGTCCTATAAGCACCTGGTTGGGGGGCATCTGCTGGGTCGCCAGCGCGTTTCTTAAAAAGGAAAGCACCACAATGATCCGCGTAAACGAGGTCATCAGGATCAGAATCGCCGGGGCAAGGCTTAAAACCGTGAGCAGGGCCAGCAATTGGAGGCTTAGAGCTATATCGCCCGGCTGGTCGGAAGCGCTCACTTCCAATCCTATCTTGGGAAGAGCTAACGGCGCCGCATAAACAACACCCCCCCAAAAAAGCGCCGCGAGAAGGAAGAGGACTATTAATATCCTTTTATTCACTGCCGTTTTCCCCTTCCTTAGCCCGGTGGAATAAACGATGGGTTTTCTCCAGCCGTTTATTAACCTCATCGCTGAGCTTTTGGCTGAGTTCCTTTTCAAACGTTTCCCGAGGCCTTTTTTCAGACCTGCCGAATATTCTATCTTTGAAAACCGCGGTTATGCCTGGTGGTATAAGCTGTTCGGATGCTTCCAGGGCGGCTTTTACGGCCTGCCATTCTTCATCATCCTGGTCAATCTCGAGAAGGACGCTCAGACCGCTTTCTCCAGCCGCCAAAACATAAACGCGCGAGAACACTTCCACCAGGTATAATCCCTTATTCGGTGCCAGTGCTTGGAAGTCGTATATGCGAATCCAGCCCGTTTTCTCCCGCTGCAGTTTCAACTGCAGCTTTTGATGTTTCCTGATGATTCGAAAAACCGCCAGAGTTAAAAGCAGTATCATGAGCAGGCTAATAACCAGGCGAAAGAAAAGGCCGGCCATGCTGGGTTGTAGCTGGGGTTGAAGTTCAGCGGCTTCTGTTTGAGCCGCTGCCGCAAGAGCATAAATAAAGCCTGCCATCTTCCTCACCCTAAAAGAGAGCTTTTTGTACTGCTTCCAACACCCTTTCCGGCTGGAACGGTTTAACTATAAAATCCCGTGCCCCGGCCTGGATGGCGTCAATAACCATGGCCTGCTGTCCCATCGCGCTGCACATAACTATCCTGGCGTTCTGGTCAATTCCCTTTATTCTCCTAACCGCTGAAATCCCATCCAGCTCGGGCATGGTAATATCCATGGTTACCAGGTCGGGTTTCAATTCCTTATACTTATCTACGGCCACCTGTCCGTTTTCCGCTTCACCCACAACTTCGTAGCCATTTTTCGTCAAGATATCTTTCAACATCATTCTCATAAACGCAGCGTCGTCCACTATCAGCACTCTCGGCATTCTCATATCCTCCTTTTTTCATCAACAAAGCTTTATCTTAAATTCTTTACCCTCTCCGCCGGTGAAATGATTTCCGTCACTCTCACTCCAAAGTTTTCGTCGATCACTACCACTTCTCCCTTGGCTAAAAGTTTCCCGTTTACCAAGATATCGGCCGGTTCGCCAGCCAGCTTGTCCAGTTCGATGATGGACCCTGTGGTCAGTTCCAGAATATCTTTTATCTTCCTTTGTGTTCTGCCCAACTCTACTGAAAGCTGAAGCCCGACATCAAGGATCAGGTTGAGGTTGGGCTGCCCACTTACCTGTGCCGGCTCCGGCGAGAACTGCTGGAATGCCGGGGGGCTCACTGTGACAGGGCTTTGCAACTTCTCTGTTTGGAATTCTCTCACTTCCATGAACTGAGACTGTTGATAGGGCATCGGTTCCGCCCGTCTTTCCGCAGGTTTTGCGGTTTTACCCGTAAATTCATTTTCGATCCCTTTATTAACTGCCTTGTCAGAAAAATCGTTTTTGGCCATTAGTTCTTTGTAAAGTTCTTTGGCAAATGACACAGGCATCAGCTGCATCATCTCGCTGTCGATCAGTCCTTGTATCACCACCTTGAAGGATATTTTCACAATAGTTTCCGTATCATCGAAAGCGAAGTGATAATTTTTCATTTCATACAAATCCAGCGTTGGCGGTGATATATCAATGCGCTTGTTCAGTATCTGGGACAGCGAAGTGCAGGAGGTCCCCATCATCTGGTTCATCGCCTCGCTTACGGCGCTGAGGTGGAGCTCGTTCAGCTCAAGGGGAGGCTGGCTACCATCGCCGCCCATCATCAGGTCCACCATCACGCCGGCATCATAGGAGTGAATAACGAGAATGTTGGAACCCTGCAATCCCCGGTTATAGTTAACATCCACCATCACATAGGCTTTATCATATTCTTTCTTAATGATCCCTGTCGTGGTAAGAGACACGGAAGGCGTGGTAATCTCAATCTTTTTCCCCAGCAGCGAGGACAGGGTTGTCGCGGCTGCCCCCATGGAAATATTGGCAATCTCCCCCAGGGTGTCTACTTCCATAGGGTCCAGAATATTGCTTTCTTCGGGTGTTTCTCCGGTGCCGGCGTTTTTGGCGAAAGTGTCGTTTAAAAGCGCGTTGATTTCGTCCTGCGAGAGGATACTACCACTACTCAATTTCCTCGCTCCCTTCCTGATAAAGCTGGGTTATTTTCACGGCAAGCCTGTTCCCGATGAGTCCCGGTTGTCCCAAAAATTTTAGGCTAGATTTGATATAGACCTCGACATCCCTGTTTACAGGTTGTTCAAGGTTGATCACGTCTCCCACCTGAAGTTCCAGAAGCTCGCTGAGGGAAATGGTGTTCGTCCCAAGTATAACGGAAACAGGCACATCGGTTTTTTCTATGATCCTTTTGATATGCCTGGAATTGTCCTGATTTACGGAACGCACGCTCCCGCTGAACCAGAACTTGGTGTTCAGTTTATCGGAGAGCGGTTCAAGCATCAGGCAGGGCAGGCAGATGTTTACCAGCCCTTCAGTTTCCCCAATTTGCATGTTTATGGTAATAATCACGACCATCTCCAGGGGCGACAAAACCTGGGTAAACTGAGGGTTAATCTCGATGCTTTCCAGGTAAGCATTAACTTGCAGCAGGCTGCTCCAGGCGTCTGTGAACAGGTTGAGGATTCTTTCAGCCACTCTTTCCATCACGCTTTTTTCTATTTCCGTAAGCGGTCTGCCCTTGATAGAGCTCAAGCCCGGGCCCCCGAAAAGCCTGTCGATGATGCTGAAGCCGATCACGGGGTTGATCTCCAGAATACCTTTACCTTCCAGCGGCAGCATGCTGAAAATGTTAAGAATCGTAGGGTTGGGGATAGACCTGATGAACTCCTCGTACGTAATCTGATCAACAGAGGCCACTTTCGCCATGACGCGCGTGCGCAGGCTTCCCGACAGCATGGTTGTCAACAGCCGTCCGAAATTATCATACAACACTTCCAGGGTATACAACTGGTCTTTGGAAAACTTGCTGGGACGGCGAAAATCGTAAACGCGAATCTTTTTGCTGGTCTCTTCGTCCCTGATGGCTTCAACATCAACCTCGCCTGACTGCAAGGCGGACAACAACGCGTCAATTTCCGATTGGGAAAGTATCTCGCTCATCTGCCGCTTACCTCCCGGCCCCCTGGCTCAGCTGAATACAATATTCTTGAAATATATCTTGTTAACCTTCCCTTTATACAGGAATCCATTGATCGACTCGAGCAAAAGCTTCTTTAGTTCCTCTTTTCCCTCGACCGTGCCCAGTTTATCCAGCGTTTGTCCCGACAAAATCATGATAACCGTATCCTGCAAAAGCGGGAGTTTTTCTTCCAGTTCTTCTTTCGCCTTTTTATCGCTCAGCTCTATAGCGAATTTTGCCTTGATGTAGTGATTAATGGATTCCGACAGGTTCACAGTAAATTCTTCCGTTTCATAGATTGGTCCTACCTCTATCCTGGGCGTATCGGCCGATTTCGCCTTCACACTGTAAAGCAAGACGCCGGATACGCCCAGCAAGGCGATAAGTACGACCAGGACAGTTAAACCAAGTACTTTAATAATCCGATTCATTACTGTCTCTCCTTTTACTTTGGCTCATTGAGGCGCAGGCTTTCCCGGATGATCACGATATCCACCCGCCGGTTTTTTTCCCTGTTTGTTTCACTCGTATTGGGAACAAGCGGGTGAAACTCGCCGTATCCCACCGCGGAAAGCCTCTGCCCCGGCAGTCCCTCTTGAATAAGAAACCTCAGCACGTTTGTGGCTCGCGCGGTGGACAGTTCCCAGTTGGACGGAAACCTGGGCGTGTTGATGGGCAGGTCATCCGTATGGCCTTCGATCCGGATGGGGTTGTCGATTTCTTTCAAGATACTGGTTACTTCCTGCAAGACTTCTTTAGAACCTTCCAGCAGGTCGGCCCTGCTTTTTTTAAAAAGCACGGATTCCTGAAAGCGAAGCACCAGTCCTCTTTCCTCCGTGGCCACCGTTACGCTGGCGGACAGCCCTTTTTCTCCCAGGTATTGATTCAGCTTATCCTTTACCTGTTCCAACATAATCATTTCCTGCTGGTATCTTAAAAGATCCTGGACGCGGCCCGGGTCCAACTGGGCTTCCAGGTTTCGCGCGGCACTGCCGTCATTTCCGGGTATTTGATCCGCAGCCTGCTCCAGAATGCTCTTCCCGCCATCCAGCGGTCCCAGGGCACCCTGCAGTGAACTTACTACAGATTTCCATTTTATGGCATCCAGTGTGGAAAAGGAATACAGCAGGATAAAGAAGGTGAGGCACAGCGTTACCATATCGCTGTATGTCAGGAGCCAGGGCATCAGGTTTTTTTGCTCAACGCTTCTTCTATGCCTCAACACTGCCGTATACCTTCTTCCTTTCCGCATCCAGCATAGCAGCGACAGCCTCCTTTTCGCCAGGATTTAAGTAGGCCTTCATCTTTTCAGCCACCACGCGCGGGTTCTCGCCGGCCTGGATAGAAAGTATCCCTTCGATGATGATTTCCTTGGCAATTATTTCTTCACTGCTGCGAAGCTTGAGCTTCCCGGCGATGGGCAAAAAGATCAGGTTGGCCAGCAGCGAACCGTAAAAGGTCGTAATAAGGGCCAGGGCCATTCCAGGCCCAAGCGCGGCGGGGTTGTTAATTTTCTTGAGCATGAGAATCAATCCCATCAGGGTACCGAGCATTCCGAAAGCAGGCGCGCTCGCGCCCATGGCTTCAAAAATGCCGGCCCCCACCTTGTGCCGTTCCTCCAGCATCAAGATTTCCGTCCGCAGGATGTTCTTGATCAGTTCAGGGTCTGCGCCGTCCACAACAAGCCGCATCCCCCTTTTCAAAAACTCGTCGTCGCTTTCTTCAACCTCTTCTTCCAGGGACAGAAGGCCTTCTCTCCGAGCAATTTCAGCATACCTGACCAGTATCTTGATCACTTCGTCCGTCCGGTGCGAGTTGCCTTTGAAGACAACTTTAACCACCTTCATGACGCTGATGATATGGCTCAAAGGATAATTGATCAGCGTCGCGGCAATAATACCCCCCAGTACAATAAGCAGGGAAGTGAAACTCCAGAAAGTCAGGAGGCTCCCTTGCGTCAGTATTGCCGCCAGTATAAGTGAAATGCCGAGAAAAACGCCCAGTATTGTCGCCAGATCCATACCAGCATATCATCCTTTTTAGTTAATTCTTGCTGCGCCCTATAATTTCCTTTCTCGCCTGCCGGGTATTATTTCACTTCCTTGAACCCCGCAGGACGCTTCTTTTATATTGCACAACCTTGTCTATCACCTCGTCCACAGGGTTGGAGACCACCATCTTCTTGCCGTTGGACAAGGTGATAATCGTATCGGGAGTCGGCTCAATCGTTTCGATCAACTCGGCGTTCACCACTATGACGGAACCATTCAGTTTGTTTAGAATAATCAATACATATCCCTCTTTTCTTTTGCCCCCCGTCCCGCTTTCCAGGGACGGGGGGCAACTTCGCTGTTACCTGCGGAGGTTCACCAGTTCTTCAAGTATCTGGTCGGAGGCCGAGATCACGCGGGAGTTGGCCTGGAACCCGCGCTGCGTGATGATCATGTCCACGAATTCCTGGGAAAGGTCGACATTGGACATTTCCAGCGTTTCCGGCTTGATTATCCCGCGGCCGGAGACGCCCGGCAGCCCCTGGTCCGGTTCGCCCGAGTTGTTGGACGGTAAGAACAGGTTGTTCCCGACCTTCATCAGGCCGGCTGGATTGGCAAACGTGGCTATCGCGATCTGGGCCAGTTTCCTGTTCTGGCCGTTGGAAAAGCTGCCCGTAATCGTCCCCGTTGTATCCACGGCCACCGACTTCAGGTCTCCAGACGAGTAACCGTCCTGGCTGAAGCCGATGATCGTGAAGTCCCCGGCATATTCGGTAACATTGGCAAAATTGAGCAATATGTCGAACGGGTCGGCGCCCGCGACCGTGAGGGTGGCGTTGCTGACGCTGGAGGCGCCCGTGTTGAGCTTGCCGGTGCTGGGGCTGAAGACCAGCGTCCCTTTCCCGTCTTCCAGGAAATTAACCACCGTGTTGCCGGAAGCGTCGACAGTGGTCAGCGAAGTATCCACCTCCCAGGTGTTGTTGTTCACCTTGGTGAAATAGGCGACGAGCTGGTGGGCATCCCCTTTGGAATCATACACGGTGATGGGCGCCTGGTAGTTCGGCATCCAGTAGGTAATGTCGTAGTCCCCAGTAGCCACCGATGAATCAATCGTTACTTTCCCGTTTAGATAATCGACCGTAAAATCTGTCCCCTCGGTGAGGCCGGCGATCGTCACCTTGGTCACCGGCAGCTTTTCGGCGTTCAACACCACCTCCGTATCGCTTCCGTTCGTGTGGGCGACGTCTTCCAGTTCCCCCGTAAGGACGGTGGCCGTGGAGTCCAGGTTCTTGGAATACTGGACCGTGGAAGTGGCCTTGGGAGGAGAAGTCATGTGCGAGGAAAGGTTCAGGTCCGAAAGGCTGGCGTTGGGATCGATCACCCCGTTGCTGTCGGCCAGTATCCCTTTCACCACCATGCCGTTGCTGGTGTTGATCAGGGTCTTGTTGAAGTCGAAGTCGAAGTTTCCGGCCCTGCTGTAATAGATGTTGCTCCCGTCACCCATGATGAAAAATCCCTCGCCCTCAATGGAAAGGTCGGTGTTCTTCCCGGTGGACTGCGGGCTGCCTGCGGTATGGATCACGTCGATGGACGCCAGGGTCATGCCCAGGCCGACCTGCATGGGGTTGGTGCCGCCCCGCCCGGCCTGGGGCGAGGAAGCGCCGCGCAGGGTCTGGTTGAGCATGTCCTGGAAGGTTACCCTGCTCTTTTTGAAACCGACCGTGTTGACGTTGGCGATGTTGTTGCTGATCACATCCATGCGCGTCTGGTGGTTTTTGAGACCGGACACGCCGGCAAAAAGCGAACGCATCATAATAAATGACCTCCTTTTTTATTAGGGTTTCCTGCGGCCAGGTTCTGTCATTCCCCGGCCAGGGCTTCCTCAAAAGAGGTCCAGCCCTTTTACTTTTCTTTCAGTTGATCACCGCGCTGTCGATATTGGTGAACACGTTCTCCTTCCTGCTGTCGCCGTCGACGGCGGTGATCACCGTGCTGTTCTTGACGCTGACCAGAAATGCCAGGTCGTCAACCAGGATGAGCGAGTCCCTGCAGCCCTTGGCTTTTGCCTTTTTCACCGCTTCGTTCAAGCGGTAGAGGTGTTCATCCTTGAGCTCAATGTCCCGGGCATTCAGCCTTTCCAGGGCATGTCGGGAAAACCTTAATTCCCCGGCCTGCTGCATCTGCCGCTGCAGGACCTGGCTGAACGAATCCTGTTTTGCGGCAGCTGGCTGTTTTTGGACGGCTGTCTTGCCTGTCGGCTGGATGGGCTGCGGGATGATAAACGGCTTTTCCACCATTGGAGCCACCTACTTTATCATACTGATTTCAGATAATGGGACCTCGTTGTCGTCAATAACCGCCACGTAGCTGCCGTTACCTTTTTTTAGCGCCGCGACCGTCCCCGTCATTTCCTCGCCGTCTTTCTGGTACGTTACCTCTTTGCCCAGCAGTCCGACGCCAAGATTCATCAGGTTGACCCCAATGTTCATGGTGATTAATGACGCTTGTTCCTCCAGCAGGCCGTTCAGGTTATACATCTGCTCAAGGCTGGAAAACTGGGCCATCTGGGCGATGAATTCCCTGTCCTGCATGGGGTTCATGGCGTCCTGGTACCGCAGTTCAGTCAGCAGCAGCTTGAGAAAGTCATCCTTGTCCAGGGCCTTTTTAAGGGCGCTCTGCTGCGTATAAGCGGTGACGCCGCTTTCATTTGTTCCCGAAACCTGCATGAAAACCAACCTCCTCTTTTTAGACTAGATAGTCGATGCCTGCGCGCGGCACGGTGCCCGGAGCTTGGAAAACCACTGTTTCCATGTCCTGATAAGCCTGCTGTCCCTGCCAGCTGCCCTGGTAATCAGTCTTTTCCCTGAACCAGCCTTGTTGCTGCTGGTGCTGCTGCGGATTCATGAACTGGCCTCCCAGCTCCACATCCAATCGCCCGTACCTGATGCCCTGCTCGGAAAAACTCTGCCTTAAACTCTGCATGCCGTTTTCCAGCAGGGTTTTTGTCTCCGCGTGTTCCACGGCGATTTTTACCGAGACAACCCCGTCGTGCGAGGTCAGCCTTACCAGCAGGCGGCCAAGTTCCTTGGGCTCCAGCTGAATGATGAATTCCCGGCTTCCTTCCCGGCCGGCGCCATGCTCCAGCCTGGCGCGGACAATGCGCGGGAACTCTTCCGGCAGCTCGCTGGCCGGCATCCTTACCGGCGGCGCTTCTTTTACGGCAGGCCTGTTTCCCGCCGTTTGCTGGGCCTGGGGTTGGAAGAATTCCGCTTTGCCAGTCTGCTGGCCGGTGACCTTTTCCTTGCTCTCTTCAGGCTGGACTGTTTCCCGGAAACCCGTCTCCAAGGCGGTGTTCCCTTGCACGTTCGATCGCCCTGCGGTCTTTTCGCCCGGCGGCGGCGTATTAATAATTGTTTCCGGTTCAAGCATATCTTGAGCCTGGTTCAGGTTATTCGGCTCAAGACGGGAAGCAGCCGGAACCTCTTGCTCCGCACCCGGCAAACGCGCTCCAGGCAAGTCAATCTGGCTAGCTTCCCGGTCGATCTTTGGCGCGTCAGTCATTGCGCTGATTTCCGCGCCTTCCGGGCAAGCCTCCGCTTTAAGAGGAACCGCAACGACCTCCTCACCCACACTGGCCTGCGGCGATACGACTTTTTCCTGGGGCAAGGGGGACGCTTTCCCGGACAGTCCTTTGTTCCCGCCGGCTACCTGGCTGGTCCGGGGATCACCGGCCATCACAGGTGTTTGAGTTAGCAGCACCGCCTCCTCGCAGTCCCTTGTCCCGTTTTCCCTGGCAGGGCCGTCAATTGATTTGTTGAACACAGGCCGGTCATTCAGCGGGCGTGCTGCGTTTTGGGCCTCAAGCACCAGACCCTGCACCGGCAAAAGATTCTCTTCCTCCTTCTGTCCTCCGGGCAAAATACCCGTCCTTTCCACCGGCGCGGCTTCTTCCTGTACCGCGAGAGTACTGGTTCCCTGGAGGACCGGCGCACTTGCCGCTTTCTTCTCCGCTCCAGGTAATACCTCCTGGAGGTTGGACTGCAAAACCATCATCAAGGCAGCAAGAACACCGGAAAATTCTCCCTGGCCCAGGATGCCCGGCTGTTCCCGGCGCATTGTGTCGGTCCTTGCCTGGTCAATGCTGGACAGTTCCTGTAATTCCACGGCCATCATTATCACCTCCTTTCCCCGGTTTGGTTTATTTAAACAACCTCAAAGCATGATCACATGCCTGGAGGATTGTTTTCCAAGAGAAGCTGCGTGATAAACGCCGCCCGCTGCGGTTCCATCAGCGACAGGATTTTGGCCGCCTGTTCCTTTTCCAGAAGCGGCAGGATGGCAACAACCGTGCTGTCATCCAGGTTGTTCATCACCTTGACTGCGGCCTCCGGCTTCATCTCTTTGTAATACATGGCCATTTCTTCCGCTTTCAGGCGCGCTCTTTCTTTTTGTTCCTTGTACTCGCGCAGGGCAGCCAGTTCCTGCTGTATTTCTTCGACCTGACTTAAAAGCGTCGCTTTTTCTTTTTCCAGGTCAAGTATCTTTTTTTCCAGTTCCACCTTAGCAACCCGCAGTTGAATGTTTTCCTCCTCAATTGGAGACACGGCCGGCACTTTCGGCTGGGCCTGCTCAGGCTTAACGAAATACCCTCCCACCACGGGAAGCTGGCCAAGCATGCCTGTCAAGTCAATAATACCCATGGCGCTGGCCGCCCAGAGCCCACCCAGGAAGGAGGCAACCAAGCAAAGGATTATCAAGGTGAACGGAATCCTTGTTTTGCTCATTTCTCTCTTCCTTTAGCGGCAGCCCGCAAGCTCATCCAGCAAGGACTGCTCTTTTTTATCTTCTTCATACAAGTAGTCCCTGCGCTTTTTTTCCCGCAGCTTTTCCAGGACTTTTTTTTCTTTCATTGCTTCCAACAGCGCGCCGCGGGCTTCATCCAGTTCCTTCTGTTTCTCGGCCACGACCGCCTGCTGCCTGGTAAGTTCTTTTTTTAGCCGCTTCCGGTAATTCCAGGCAATGGCAATTTCCTGGAGATTGACCACTCCCTCCTGCAGGCATTTCAGTTCCTCATCCGCTTTGTTGAGCATCTGTATTATCTCGTTTTCGCGGTTCTGGGCCAAATACAGGTTATAAAGGCATTTTCCCACTTCATCGCGGCAGAGGTGTTCTTTATATTCTTTAAGCCGCAAAATGCTGGCCAGCCTGAACCTGAACATATCGTCTTACCTCTTTTCTTCCCTGCTTATTCTTTGATATATTTCCTGCAGCCCGACCAGCGAATCTTCAAACCGGCATTTCTCATTAATACCCTGCTTCAGGAAATCATCAATGGTCTCAATGTATTTGATGGCCTGGTCAATCTTTCCGTTGCTTCCCGGTTGGTATGCTCCCACGTCAATCAGGTCTTTGGCTTCCCGGTACACGGCCAGCAGTTCCTTTATTCTGTTGACCGCCTCCCAGTGCTCGGCCGAGACAATATTTATCATCACACGGCTGACACTGTTCAGGATATCAATCGCCGGGTAATGACCAAGCGCCGCCAGCTGGCGAGAAAGAACAATGTGCCCGTCCAGGATTCCTCTTACCGTATCGGAAATCGGCTCGTTAACGTCATCGGCGTCCACCAGAACCGCATAAAGCCCCGTGATGCTGCCTTTTTCCGAAGTGCCGGTTCTCTCCAGCAGGCGCGGGAGAAGGGCAAACACCGAGGGAGTATAACCCTTGGTGGCCGGCGGTTCGCCTATCGCCAGCCCTATTTCCCTCTGGGCCATGGCAAAACGAGTTACCGAATCCATCATCAGGATAACCCTGGCCCCTTTATCCCGGAAATACTCAGCAATCGCCGTGGCCAGAAAAGCTCCTTTGATCCTGACCAGCGCCGGCCGGTCAGACGAGGCAACCACAACCACAGACTTTTTCAGTCCCTCTTCTCCCAGGTCGTTTTCTAAAAACTCCCGGACTTCCCTACCCCTTTCTCCAATTAAGGCTATGACATTAACATCAGCGCTGCTTTCCCTGGCAATCATCCCTAACAGCGTGCTTTTCCCGACCCCGCTTCCCGAAAAAATTCCCAGGCGCTGTCCTACTCCGCAGGTCAGAAATCCGTCAATCGCTCTTATACCAAGGGGAAGCGGCTCTTTGATCCTTTCTCTCTTGAGCGGGTGAGGCGACAGTTGGTCCAGGCTGTATTCCGTCTCCCACTGCAGTTTTCCCTTGTCGTCAATGGGCTCCCCCAAGCCGTCCAGGATCCTGCCAATGACCTGGGGCCCGACCTTCACCTTCATCGTCTCCCCGCTGGCAAAAATGACGTTCCCCGGTGTTATCCCGTTCATGCTGTCAAGCGGCATAAGAAGTGTCTTATTTTCCCGGAAACCAACAACCTCCGCCGGAATAACGCCTTTCTCGTTTTCTATGTATACCAGCTCGCCCATCCCCGCTTTTGGTCCGTTGGCATGGATGACCAGACCGATTACCTCGCTCACCGAACCTTTAAAATGCAGGGTCTTGGTCTCTTTTATCCTGGTTTTCAACCTTTCAAATTCCATTGTCATCCACTACTTCCAGGAGGGCCTTTTTAAGTTGGATTAATTGTTCTTCCAGCATCGAATCGAGATAACCGTTTTCCGTAACAACCTGGCAGTCGCCAGGTTTAATGTTGGGGTCTTCCGCAATCTTAAATTTTTCCGGACAAACGTCTTTGAACTGTTCCTCAAAACCGCTCAAATAAGGTATGTGGATGGGATTTACCTTGACGGTTATTTTCTCGGCATCCCTAACATGCTCCAGGGTGTTTTTAATCACCTGGCAAATCACCTCGGGCCTCGTTTCAATAACCGTCCCTAGTATTTTCTCGGTTAAAGCGATTACCAGTTCGACCACATCCTTCTCTTGCTTCCTGTACAGATCTTCCTTCTGCCTTTTTAGGCTGGCGATTAAAGATGCGGTCTCCCTGCCCAGTTTTTTTATCTCCGCTTCCGCTTCTTCCAGACCTTTCTCGTAACCCTGGTCATAACCTTCCTTGTATGCCTTATCCTTAACAACCTGGTAATCCTGCAGGCTTTTTTCGATCAAAGAGTGGGCCTCTTCTTTGGCTTTGAGCAAAATGTCGTCCGCTTTTTGCTGGGCCCTGGCTACCAGCTCCTCCAGCATCACTTTGGTCTCGTTGTAAATGACATCCACCGTCTCTTTGGTCAGTTCCTCGTTATGGTGGTCATGATCGACCGGCATGGCAGTAACTGCAGGACTCTGCGCGCAGGTTTTCGATTTCTTGTTTTCTGTTATGACAAAACGGGCCTTGATGATCTTAGACAATTAATTCGTCCCCTCCGCCGCGTGAAATAATGATTTCCCCAGAATCTTCGAGGCGCCGGATAATATTGACGATGCGCTGCTGCGCGTCTTCCACGTCGCGAAGCCGCACCGGACCGAGAAATGCCATGTCTTCTTCCAGCATTTGGCCAGCTCGCTTGGACATGTTTTTCTTGATTTTCGTTGCTACCTCTTCGCTTGATCCTTTCAGGGCCAGGGCCAGGTCTTTACCATCGACCTCCCTTAACACAAGCTGGATGCTCCGGTCATCCATCTTGGTAATATCCTCGAAGACAAACATGAGTTTCTTGATCTCTTCCGACAGTTCCGGGTCCTGAACCTCTAAGGTTTCCAATATCGTCTTTTCCGTCGCCCGGTCCACCTTGTTGAGAATATTGACAATCGCCTTGACCCCGCCTGTGCTGGTGTAATCCTGGCTGCCCAAGGCGCTTATTTTTCTTTCCAGAACGTTCTCCACTTCTCTGACAATCTCCGGAGACGTCCTGTCCATGATAGCGATCCTTCTGGCCACGTCGGACTGGTGCGCAGCGGGCAGAGCAGAAAGGATTGCCGCCGCCTGCTGTGGTTCAAGATAGGACATGATCAGCGCAATGGTCTGCGGGTGTTCGCCTTGGAGAAGGTTCAGTATTTGCCCGGGATCTGTCTTCCTTACAAAGTCAAATGGCTTTATTTGCAGGTTCGAGGAAAGCCTGTTGATAATATCAAGGGCCTTTTCGTTTCCCAGAGCTCTTTCCAACACCTGTTTGGCATACTCGATGCCGCCCTGGGCGATGTATTGCGAGGCCATGTACAACTGGCCGAACTCTTCGATTACCGTATCCAGCTGCTCACCTTTGATCGTGCGTACATGGGCGATTTCCAGGGTCAACTGTTCAATTTCCTCGTCGCTCATGTATTTCATAACCCTGGCGGAATTTTCCGGCCCAAGGCTTATCAGAAACACTGCGGCTTTCTGGCGGCCTGTCAGTTTCGTAACCTTAGACAATTCCTCTCACCCCTACTCTTCTGCCAGCCACGTTTTTACAACCTTTGCCACGTCCTCGGGGTTGGATTGAACAATTTGCTCCACCTGTTTGCGCAAATTTTTCTTTTCAGCGGCTTCCCCGGTCAAAGGCATGCTCAGATCGACAGACGGAGCCGCTGGAACGGTAGCTGCTGCCTGTGTAGAAGCGGAAAGTCCAGTTTGCTTAACCAGGGTTCCGAATCCGCGGATAGCGTAAACAGCAAGGCCCAACAGGAGCAGCCCTCCCAGTGCCATCAGGGCTAGCTTGATATACTCCCACCTTTTTGCATCCTTTTCCGCCGCAGCCATCTGGGCTGTCAGCTTATCCGCTTCCGCCGTATTAAACGGCATCGCCACGATGGCCACCTGGTCACCCCTGTTCTTGTCCAGACCGGCCGCGCTGCTCACAGCTTCGCTTATTTTTTCCTGGTCCTGATCCGTAATATCGCCGTCAATCAGGACCGACACTGAAATCCTGGTCACCTTCCCGGGTGCGGTTATCTTTGTTTCCACAGTTTTTCCCACTTCATAATTGCGTATGCGTTCTGTAAGCTGGTGTTCAGTTGTCCCACTCGAGCCGGCGCTTCCGTAACTCGGGCCGCTCATGTTGGCGTCGGCAGGATTTTCGCCGCCTGTCCCGCTGGTACCTTTTGATGTTTCCTCTTTCAACTGCTCGCTTACCAGCACGGGATCGCTGTACTTTTCGGATCTGGTTTCCACCTGGTCAAAGTCCATGGAAACGCTTGCCCTCACCACCGCCTTCCCCGCGCCCTGCATTCTTTCCAGCATTGTCTGGATGGAACGGGCCAGTTCCTGCTCGTACTGCCGCTTCAGGGCCAATTGATCAAGCGAAATTTTCGGCGTCTTGGCAGTGCCGCTTTCGGCGATTTCTTCAGAAAGCAGGTTGCCGTTGACATCCATGATCGTCACATTCTCGGCTTTCAGCCCTTCCACGCTGTGACTGACAAAGGCCATAATCGATTTTATCTGCTCCGGTTTAAGCTGGGCATACGGCTTAAGCCGCAAGAGAACAGAAGCAGTCGGTTCCTTTTCGTCTTTAACAAAAAGCGACGGAGCGGGCAACGCGATATGAACCTTAGCCTTTTCCACCTCGTCCAGTTCTTCGATAGTCCTGGTCAGCTCGCCCTGCAGGGCAACCAGAAATCGAACCCTTTTGTCGGTATCGGTTTCGCCGAACCGGGTTTCATTGAAACTCTCAAACCCGACGACTCCCTGCAGGTTGATCTGCCCGGCCATGTCAAGCCTCAACTGGTACTTGTCCTTGCTTGCCACCAGGATTGTCCTTCCCTCATCAGCAAGCTGGAAATCCACTTTTAGCTCTTTCAGTTTCGCCGTAATGGCGCTGGCGTCCCTGGGATCGAGATTTGTGTACAAAGGTTCCATTTCAGGCTGGGAAAAGAACAGCAAGGCAACAACTCCTGTAAATGCGGCCAAAACTATGCCGGCCAGGGTCACTTTCTGCCATACCGTAAAATTCGACCAGATTTTTTTCGCTTGCTCTATAAACTGCAACCAAAAGCCCATGACGTCACCCCAACCCAGAAACTAAACCTGCATCCTCATTATTTCCTGGTATGATTCGATTATTTTATTCCTTATCTGAATTGTTAACTGCAAAGCCAGGCTGGCCCGTTCCGTGGCCAGCACAACCTGGTGGAGTTCTATATCCTTTCCGAGGGCGAAGTCCTGGCTCATTTTTTCAGCACCGGTAAGCTCCTCGTTAACCCTGTTTAAGGCCTCCCTGAGGATTTCGCCGAACCCTTTGGAATTGGGACCCTCGGCGGGTCTGAGAAATGTTCCCGCTTTTGGATTAAGCTGAAGGCTTTTTTGTATTTCCATTTTTCATCACCTTAACCCTGCCCGATCTCCAGGGTCTTTAAGGCCATGCTTTTTGTGCTGTTCAGCACCGTTATATTGGCTTCATATGCCCTTGAGGCCGTTATTAATTCCACCATTTCTTTCATCACATCCACATTGGGATATTCCACATAGCCGTCCGGTAATGCATCAGGATGCTTGGGGTCGTATACTCTTTTCGGCGGTGAGCCATCCTCAACGATCCCCACAACCCTGACCCCTTGCAAGTCCTCTACCTTTTTCTCGCTGTTCTTCAGGAGATTTTTAAAGCTGTTGGCCCCGCTTTTCACCGCCGCCAGCAGGGCAACCTGCCTTTTGTATGGACCGCCGCCGGGGGAACGCGTTGAATTGGCATTGGCTATATTAGCCGAAATGACATCCATTCTGAGCCTTTCAGCGCTTAACCCGGTAGCGCTTATCCGCATGGCTTTAAAAATATTCATTCTTAACGCCTCCCTTCACTGATCGTGTGCTTAAGCAGCGAGAGCTGCGAAGAAAGCAGCTGTGCCAAGCCGTTAAAATATATATTGTTCTCGGCAAGCGAAGCCAGTTCCATGTCTATATCAACATTGTTGCCGTCCCTGCGCAGGCTGGTTTCCTTAATCTCGGCAACTTCGAACGCGGCGCCGCATTCTGTTCCGGGAAGGTGCTTGGACCTTGTTCTGATCAATTCAATTTTGTTTTCGCTGTCGATCGATTTTTTAAGCTCTGCTTTGAAATCAACGTCCTTTCTTTTGTACCCCGGTGTATTTACATTGCTGATATTATTGCTGGTCACCGTATTTTTTAAAGCACTTCCCTCCATGGCCTTTTCCAGGAGGTCAAACAGTTTCGTCTTGAACATGCTCTCACCTTTTACACATATTTACAACCCGCGCCACACAATAAAACCTTTTATCTAAATTCGCCGTTTTTTATCAGATTCCTTTCAATAAAAAGGTATTATCTGATAAACACTGGCAAAATTTCTTTTTTTCGATGGCCTTTTGCCTAAACAGTAAAAAAGCATTTAACACTGCTTCCCTAAGGAGGCTTTTGGTGGAATATACTTTCCCGTTCATAATAAAAAAAGCCGGGAATCCCCGGCTTCATGTCAACTGCTCTGCTTGATTTATCTCAACTTGTTTAATTCATCCAGCAAGTTCTCGTTGAGTATCCTGATATATGTCCCTTTCATCCCCAGGGACTTTGATTCGATAACTCCAGCGCTTTCGAATTTCCTTAAAGCGTTTACAATTACGGAGCGGGTTATTCCTACCCGGTCGGCAATTTTACTGGCCACAAGCAGGCCTTCTTTGCCTTTGAGCTCCGCAAAAATATGTTCGATTGCTTCCAGTTCGGAATATGAAAGCGTACCAATAGCAATCTGAACGGCCGCCTTGCGGCGCGCTTCGTCTTCAATGCGCTCGGCCTTGGCTCTTAAAATCTCCATCCCGATCACGGTCGCGCCGTATTCCGCAAGAATCAAATCTTCGTGGGTAAACTCCTGTTCATATTTTGCCAAAAGCAAGGTGCCCTGCCTTTCACCCCCGCCGATTATCGGAACAACTGTCGTGATCTTGCCGCCAAACAGGCAGTTGTCTCCGTTCGGGCCCATGAAAATACACTCGTTGGTTTCTTTCTTAATGTTGGCCTGGGTCTGAGTGATGCGAAGGATGTCTTCATTGTAGGTTTCGGGAAATCTTTCGGCAATTGTAACTATGTTTTCGATGGTTTTACACTGAAAACCATCCATGAAGGCATATCCGAGGATTTTTCCGCGCCTGCCCACAATGTAAACATTGCAGTCGATCAGGTCACTTAATACCTTGGCCATTTCCACGAATTCCACAGGGTTCCCGGCGGTCTTTTGCAACAGTTTGTTAACGGTTCGAGTTTTTTCCAGTAAAGTTTTCATGCGCATTTTCCCCCTAAATTTTTCTTACAAGATGTATCGACTCAAATCTTCGTCTTTTACGATAGATTGCAGCCTTTCCCTGACATAATTCCTGTCCACAACCAGTTTTCCCTTTATGCCGTCCGGAGCTTCATATAGTATGTTTTCCAGCAGTTTCTCAATAATGGTGTGCAGTCTTCGCGCTCCAATATTTTCAGTACGACTGTTTACAGTATACGCAATATCCGCAATTTCATCAATAGCATTTTCAGTAAATTCAAGCGAAACATTATCGATTTTTAATAATTCCGTGTATTGCTTTATCAATGAATTGCGCGGCTGGGTCAGAATCAGCTTAAAATCCTCTTTGCTTAGGCTGCCCAGTTCAACCCGGATCGGAAATCGTCCCTGCAGTTCGGGAATAAGGTCCGAAGGTTTGTTGGCATGAAAAGCGCCCGCAGCAATAAACAGAATATAGTCGGTCTTGACCGGCCCGTACTTGGTCATGACCGTCGAACCTTCCACAATGGGCAGGATGTCTCTCTGCACGCCTCCCCTGGAAACATCAGGCCCATAAGAATCCTTACCGGCGATCTTATCAATCTCATCCAGGAAAATAATCCCGTCCTGCTCAGCCCGCCTGACAGCCTCGTTCATCACCTCTTCCATATCTATCAGTTTTTGAGCTTCAACCTGCGTCAGTATTTTACGGGCTTGCTGCACCGTTACTTTTTTCTTTTTGCGTTTTTTGGGAAAAAGATTGCCGAACAGGTCCTGAAAGTTCATCCCTATTTCTTCCAGGTTGCTGCCCACAAACACATCCATGGGGTTCATGGGCGTGTCCTCGACTTCTATTTCGACATATTCCTTATCGAGTTCGCCCTTCAACAGCCTTTCCTGGACTATGCTCCTTTCAGTCCTGATCCTTTCTTCTGCCTCCGTTCTCTTTTCCGTGGGAACGGCGTTAGTGCCAAAAAGCGCGTCAAAAGGATTCCTCGTCCCGGCGCTCGCATATAAGTTCGGCACTATTATTTCCACCAGTGCCTGGTCGGCCTGCTGGGACGCTTTTTTCTCCACTTCGGCAATTTTTTCCTGCTTGACCATCCTGATCGCCACCTCGACCAGGTCCCGGACCATTGAATCCACGTCGCGCCCCACGTAACCAACTTCAGTAAATTTAGTCGCTTCAACCTTGACAAACGGGGCGTTGACGAGTTTAGCCAGCCTCCTGGCTATTTCGGTCTTTCCCACCCCGGTAGGCCCGATCATTAAAATGTTCTTGGGCATAACCTCGTCTTTGAGGTCTTCGGGCAGCCTGCTCCGGCGGTAGCGGTTTCTCAGAGCAATAGCCACGCTTTTTTTGGCCTGTTCCTGCCCGACAATGTATTTATCCAGTTCCTTCACAATTTCTACAGGTGTCAAATCGAAGGACATCTTTTCCCACCTTTTTTTCATAATTCCTCTACAATTATATTGTTATTTGTGTAAACACAAATTGATGCCGCGATTTCCATTGCCGACAGCACAATCTCCCTGGGAACAAGCTGCGTGTGTCCTAACAGGGCCCTGGCCGCCGCAAGGGCGTAGGCTCCGCCTGAACCGATGGCGGCAATCCCGTCATCCGGTTCGATAACCTCTCCGGTCCCGGAGATGACCAGGATGTTATCCTGGTCAGCCGCTATCAACATGGCCTCCAAGTTTCTAAGCATTCTGTCCGTTCGCCAGGTTTTAGCAAGCTCTACCGCTGCCCGCGGCAGGTTTCCATTGTATTCTTCAAGCTTTTTTTCAAACTTGTCAAAAAGCGTAAAAGCATCCGCCACGGAGCCGGCAAAACCCGCCAGTATTTTACCCTGGTAAAGTTTTCTCACCTTCCTGGCCCTGTGCTTCATGATAATGCCCTGTCCCATGGTAACCTGTCCATCTCCGGCTATCGCCACCTTGGTTCCTTTCTTTACCCCTATGATGGTCGTGCCTCTCAGCATATCGTTCCATCCCTCCCTCCGTTAAGCTCTCGGGTGCGCCAGGTGATAAACCTTGCGCAGCTGGCTGCGGGAAACGTGGGTATACACCTGAGTAGAAGATATTTTTTTGTGTCCCAAAAGCTCTTGAACAACCCTCAAATCAGCACCGTTGTCAAGAAGGTGGGAAGCAAAGCTGTGGCGAAAGCCGTGGGGCGAAACGCATTCCCTGACCGAAGCCAGCAGGCAGTATTTTTTTACTATACTTCTTATTGACCTGTCGCTCAAGCGCCCTCCCCGCTGGTTAAGAAACAAGGCTTTGCTTTTTTGCGTGTTCCAAAGCGGGCGAACTTTTTCCAGGTAGACAGCCAGGGCAGCAGCAGCCTTTCTTCCTAAAGGGATAAGTCTTTCCCGCCCGCCTTTTCCCAATACCCTTACATACCCGTACGACAGGTCTATATTCTCGAGGTCAAGGCCGGCGAGCTCGCTGACGCGCATCCCCGCCGCGTAAAGGAGTTCCAGGACGGCCTTGTCGCGTAATCCCGCCCCTTCTGAGAGCGCGGGTTGTTCCAGAACTTTGCTGATTTCATCCTGTTCCAGATACCTGGGCAGTTTTTTAGGGATTTTGGGCGTGGATACATCTTTAAGCGGGTTTTGGGCCAGGATTTCTTTTTTAATCAGGTAGCGATAAAAGCTCCGCAGCGCGGCCAGGCGGCGTGCTATCGTCGGTTTGGCCAGCTCTTTTTTATTCAAATGTATCAGGTATTTCCTGATAACACTATGATCTATTTTCTCCAGTTCCAAGCAATCAAGGTTATAACCCATCTCTTGTTCCAGGAAAGCGAAAAAATCCATCCAATCGCTATTATAAGACTTTATAGTGTGTTGGGCCATATTTTTTTCACTTTCCAAATAAATAAAAAAACTGTCAACCAAGGTTGTTAACAACATCTCCCTCAATTCCCTCCGCTGCTTTCCATTTTTCCAGGGTCTCCAGGGCACGCCGGGCAATCAGCATCTTCTTGTGTTTTTTGTCTTTGATTTTCTCGTTCCAGGGCGGCAGCAGGCCGAAAGTGATGTTCATCGGCTGAAAGTTTTGCGGATCCGCATGTGTTATGTAATGCAAAAGGGAACCAATCGCCGTCTCCCGGGGTGGTATCAGCGCGTTTTTC
The DNA here is from genome assembly GCA_024655825.1 of Peptococcaceae bacterium. Lineage (NCBI taxonomy): Bacteria > Bacillati > Bacillota > Clostridia > Eubacteriales > Peptococcaceae > Peptococcaceae bacterium. The sequence goes on from JANLFJ010000003.1 coordinate 124,770, forward strand.
CCCTGAAAGAGACGACTGGCGTTAATGCCTGCAGCGAGGCCGGCGGCAGCCGACTCCACATAGCCTTCCACCCCCGTGAGCTGTCCGGCCGCCAGGAGGTTTGGCTTTTTTTTAACCTGCAGGGTGGTCTCAAGCAGGTGCGGCGAATTAATAAAGGTATTGCGGTGCATCACGCCAAACCTGGCAAACTCTGCGTTCTCCAGCCCCGGGATCATTCGAAAAACCCTTTTTTGCTCGCTCCATTTTAGATTAGTTTGAAAACCAACCATGTTGAAAAGAGTTCCGGCGGTATTGTCACGGCGCAGCTGGACAACGGCATACGGCCTTTGGTTGTCGGCAGGATTGACCAGGCCGACCGGTTTTAGCGGTCCAAACAGCAGCGTCTGCGGGCCGCGTTTGGCCATCACCTCGATAGGCATGCAACCCTCGAAATACGCTGCCTTCTCGAATTTATGGGGCGCGTGAACCTCTGCGGCGGTTAGCGCTGTATAAAACCTTTCATATTCTTCGCGTGTCAGGGGACAGTTGAGGTAGTCGGCTTCTCCTTTCCCGTAGCGCGAAGCCCAAAATGTTTTTTCGTAATTGATCGTTTCACCTTCCACCAGCGGGGCAGCGGCATCAAAAAAGTACATGAACTCCTCCCCTGTCAATTTCCGCAACTCGCCGGCCAGCACTTCGCTGGTAAGCGGTCCACTGGCCAAAACAGCAATCCCTTCAACATCCAAGGTTTTAAGTTCCTGCCGGACTATTTCCACCATCTCATGTTCGCTTAATACTCTCGTTATCTCATGGGAGAAGGCCGTCCTGTCAACCGCCAGAGCGCCGCCAGCAGGAATGCTGAAACGGTCGGCGCACCTGATAACCAGGGAATCAAGCCGTCTCATTTCTTCTTTTAACAGACCAGCGGCGTTTTCCAGTGAAGCGGCGCGCAGGGAGTTGCTGCAGACCAGCTCGGCAAAATAAGGGGTTTGATGTGCTGGAGTCATTTTGAACGGCCGCATCTCGTACAACCGTACCCTTATTCCCCTTTTGGCGATCTGCCAGGCGGCTTCACTGCCGGCCAGCCCGGCGCCAATAACTGTCACATACCGCAAGTGACAACCTCCTGTAACCAAAATGCTACTTCGTCTTTGACTTATCTTTTCCCATTTTTTCTTTGTAACCGCATTTTTTATCAGAGCAGCTGATTATATTCACGTTCTTTGCTTTTTTTACTACCAGGTGCCGGCCGCACTGCGGGCATTTACCCTGTACTGGCTCCTCCCATGAAACAAAATCGCAGTCCGGATACCTGCTGCACCCGTAAAACTTCTTACCCTTGCGGGACATGCGGATTACAATCCTGCCGGTCTCGCACCTAGGACAATTAATTCCTGTTTCTTCAAGCACGGGCTTGGTATTGCGGCACTCGGGAAAACCTGGACAGGCCAGGAATTTTCCGAAACGCCCTGTCTTTATCACCATATTGCGCCCGCAGTTTGCACAGATCTCTCCGGTTACCTCGTCCTCCACTTCAATATGCCCTATCTCCCGGTCAGCAATTTCAAGCTCATTCGTAAACGGCCCGTAAAAACTGCTGAGTATGTCCCGCCAGTCGGCTTCCCCAGTCTCTACGCTGTCAAGCTGGCTTTCCATGTTTGCCGTAAATTCGACATTTATTATTTCGGGGAAAAACCTTTTCAACACATCAATTACCAGGCAGCCAAGGTCAGTCGGCATAAACTGTTTTTGCTTCTTGAGCACGTAACCGCGCGAAACAATGGTTTCCAGGATAGGAGCATACGTGCTCGGGCGTCCTATCCCGTTTTCTTCTAGCGTTTTGATGAGCGTGGCCTCCGAATAACGCGGCGGCGGCTGGGTGAAATGCTGCTTGGGGACAAGCCGGGCAAGTTTTACCTCTTCATTCTCTTCAAGCACAGGCAAAATGCCTTCATCCTCTTTACCCTGGTCATCCCTGCTTTCGATATAAATCCTGGTAAAACCGGGAAAAACAACCACAGACCCGCTTGCCCGGAAAAGATATTGTTTCACTTTCAGGTCCACCGTAGTAACGTCCACCACAGCAGGAGCCGCCTGGGAAGCCATAAACCTATCCCAGACCAACTGATAAAGCTTGTACTGATCGCTGGACAGGTATTTTTTTATCGATTCGGGAGTCCTTCCGATCTTGGTAGGCCTGATACACTCATGGGCGCCCTGAACTTTTCCCTTGCTGGTGTGTGCGCGGGGTTTATCCGTCAGGTATTCTTTACCGAACGCCTTTTCCAGGTAATCTGCCGCCTCTTTCTGCGCCTCCTCGCTCACCCTGCTGGAATCAGTCCTGATATAAGTGATTAATCCCACCGTTCCTTCTTCCTTGCTTAAATCCAGGCCCTCATAAAGCTGCTGGGCGATAAGCATCGTCTTTTTCGCCGCAAAATTCAGTTTCCGGTAGGCTTCCTGTTGCAGGGTGCTGGTAATAAAAGGAGGCGGCGGATTGCGTTTTTGCTGGCGTTTCTTGATAGACTCAACGTAAAAACTGCTTTTGCCTATTTCCTTGATTATAGCCTTGACCTGTTCTTCATTTTTCAACTCGGCCTTATCAGTTCTTATTTTTACCAGCTTGGCCTCAAATGCTTCTTTTTCCTTATTCAATTTCGCCGTTAATGTCCAGTACTCCTCAGGAACAAACCTTTTTATTTCTTCCTCCCTGTCGCATATCAGGCGAACAGCAACAGACTGGACCCGTCCGGCACTCAATCCTTTTTTTATCTTACGCCACAAGAGAGGGCTGAGTTTATACCCCACCAGCCTATCCAGTACTCTTCTCGCCTGCTGGGCTTCGACCAGTTTTTTGTCAATCATGCGCGGCTTCTTGACAGCCTCGGTGATGGTTTTTTTCGTGATCTCATTGAATTCAATCCTGCATTTTTCATCCGCGGGGATTTTTAGTAGTTCCTGGAGATGCCAGGCAATGGCTTCTCCCTCCCGGTCAGGGTCTGTGGCCAGCAGTACTTTGTCGCTTTTTTGCGCCATGCTCCTCAATTCTTTCAGGATTTCCCCTTTGCCCCGGATGGTGATGTACTTGGCCTCAAAGCCGTTCTTCACATCTACGCCAAACTGGCTCTTGGGTAGATCACGGACATGCCCCAGTGAAGCCTTGACAGTGTATTTTTTACCTAAAAATTTTCCAATCGTTTTGGCCTTTGCTGGAGACTCTACTATAACCATTACTTTTGACAATAATATCACCTCTAAACTATTATCGATCAATCATACTCTCAAATAATAATTTCCTGGTAGCTGCTTTATCAAGCCTTTCACTTCAAGGTTCAACAATAATTTATGCAGATTGAACTGGTTTTTATTATTGCCGATGAGCTGATCGATGTGCGTCGGCTCCCAAAAAATTCTGTCCAGAACCCACCTTTCTTCGTGGCTTAACTGGCTCTCTTTTTCTTTCCTGTTATCAAACAAACAGCTCTTTTCCGCACAGCCCAGTTCTTCCAAAATATCTCCAGAATGAATAACAAGCTTGGCGCCGCTTTGGAGCAGTCGAAGTGTGCCTATGCTGTTAAGGCTTGTAACCGGACCGGGAAGCGCGAACACTTCTTTTCCCTGCTCAAGAGCGCAGTCGCAGGTGATCAATGAACCGCTCCGGGCGGCGGCCTCTACAATGAATACGCCCTGGCTGAGGCCGCTGATAATCCTATTCCTTACAGGAAAATTATATTTAAACGGCTGGGTTCCTGGCGGGAACTCGCTGATTACCAGTCCTTTTTCGCTTATCTCGTGAAACAGCCTGACGTTTTCCCTGGGATAAGGTACATCCAGCCCGGAACCCAAGACAGCGGCGGTCTTGCCGCCAGCTTCCAGGGCCCCCTCATGCGCGGCCCCGTCAATACCGCGCGCCAGGCCGCTTATGATCACTAATCCCGATGAGGCCAGTTCACCCGATATTTTCCTGGCCTGTTTGATCCCGTATGCGGTAGCCTTGCGGGACCCTACCACCGCCACAGCTTTTTGGTCTGCCAGCGACAGGTCACCGCAATAATATAGAATACAGGGAATATTGGAAATTTGCAACAGCGAAGCAGGAAAGCGGGAATCCTGCCGTGTTATCAGCTTGATTCCCTTTTTGTCCATATATTCCCCAAGTTTTAACGGTTCAAGTTCACCTTTTTCAAATATGAACTTCTCCCACAGTTCTTCGGGTATACCCAAGCCGGGCGGGTTTTTTCCACATTTCCAGGCAGCTTCCCAGGAACCAAAATAGTTATAGATATCAAGAAAACACTTATTTAGGCTCGATTGAAATACCTGGTGAAACGCTGCCGCATACAGGGTATCTATTATCATTCACACTCCTTCGTATAACAAAAAAGATAGCACATGGCTACCTTTTTTACAATGTTATGCTCTCTTCTATGTCCAAAATCCTTACCTCTAAAGCGGGATACTTGGCCTTTAACTGCTGGACAAACCTGTTCGGGTCCTGCTTGACTAAAGGGAATGTATTATAGTGCATAGGTATGTTTATCCTGGCCTGCAGCATCCCGGCGGCCCTGACGGCATCTTCGGGTCCCATCACATAATTGTCGCCGATAGGCAAGAGCGCGCAGTCCAGGTTATACATCTCACCAATAAGTTTCATATCCAAAAATAGTCCGGTATCGCCTGCATGATATATGTATTTTCCCTGCATTTCTATGACGAATCCGCAGGGATTGCCTGTATATATGATGTTTTCTCCTTCTATAACCGCCGACCCGTGCCAGGCAGGAGTAAGTTTCACCCTGCCGAACTCGAACTGCCATGAACCGCCGATATGCATGGTATGTACTGCCGCGCCCCTGTTTTTACAATATACGGCCAGTTCATTGGGGGAAATAATAATAGCCCCGGTCCTTTTCGCGATAGCGACAGCATCGCCCAGGTGGTCGCCGTGGCCATGAGAGACCAGAATGTGGGTGGGTTTGAGGTCCTGAGCCTTTATTTTTGCCAGTGGGTTGCCTGAAATAAAGGGATCGATTAAGATATCGTACTTTCCATCGGTTAAGCTGAAACAGGCATGACCATGAAAGGTAAGCTTAATCAAACTCATCACCTCCGATTTTTCTACCATTATAAGGCATAATGAAGAAAATATCAAACAGGCTTTTGAGTCTTTTTAGCAAATTATCAAGGTTTCAAACCCGTCTATCTCTTCTCCTGGGATACTTCCACATACTGATTCAAAACACCAAGCCATTCCTCAAATGTTTCTTTTTGTCGGCTGTTCTTTTCTCGTTGGATAATATCCTCCAAGATAGAGAGCTGCTTCATGTTAAAACCCTTTAACTTATTACGTATTTCCGCTATTTTTTCGTCTTCATAGATTATCCGGATCAACATTCTATCCCCTCTTTCTCCTGCATAGCATTTTATTTCTAGTTCGACACAACATGCAAAATGCCTTTAAGTAAATGCTGGCAACGGTTCATCGTAAAAAGCGAGGCAGTTCCGTTTGTTTGCGGAACTGCCTAAAAGTTTTCTTGAAAATAGATTTAATTTACTGGCTTGTGCCGGTGACTCCTGTTGATATGCCGGCCTGCTGGCCGATTTCACGCAGGCTTGGTGACACCCCTCCACCAGCGTTTCCTGCCAGATTCGAGGAAGTCGGCAGCAGCGTCTGGCCGGCTGTGCCAGCTTGGTAACCTGCCTGCTGCGCACCCTGGTAACCATAACCGGCTCCTGTCACACCCCCGCCGGTGAGACCAGATGTTTGAAAGCCCGGGACATTTCCAAATGTCTGTAAAGTGCCCTGGTATGTTTCCGCTCCCATCGTCTCAGGATTGAAAAGCTGGTTTCCCTGAAAACCCTGGGTAACTGGGGACACAGTTGTTCCAGTCGTAAATATGCCTGGCTGCGTTGAACCGTACTGGGTTATATTCGGTGCTGCGTAACCCTGTGCCTGGAAGGTCCCGCCAGCAGGTTGCGCAATACCAATGTTCTGCAGGTTGGCAACAACATCCTGGCAAACCTGCTGGACTCTCTGGAGCTGCTGTGCGGCGTAAGCTTCGTCTTGAGCAAGCTGCTGCAATCTCTGCTGGTTGTACTGTTCAGATTGACGAACCTGAGCCACCATCTGCTGCACGGAATTTATCTTTTGTTGGACCTGCTGGATCTGGTTGTTAATCATAGATCATCCCCCTTTTTTGGTAAATATTTGTTCAGAAGTAGCATTTGCCCGTATGTCAGCCTCTATGCATGGTACTTTTTGGTAATATTCGCTGCCTCCGAACCTCCAGAGCTGACGCATGGACATAAAAATGCGTGAAGGGAGTGATATAGCGCGCACTGAGAGAAAAATTTTATTGCAAAAAGGGGCTGAAGATTTGGAATTGGCTGTGAGAAAATAGTGTGGGTGACTATGATAAGGAGGCTGCACTATGGTAAAACAGACCGATGCTCCAGTCTTGATAAGCGAGAGGTATTTTACCGTTCAGGAACTGCGCGAGGTTCAGGAAACGGTATGTATGTTTCCGAAGCTTAGCCGTGCCGAACTGATAAAGGCGGTGTGCGAGAACTTAAATTGGGTGACGCCGAACGGTCAGTATAAAATAGACTCGTGCAAACAGCTTTTAGAAAAACTTGAAGAACGGGGCTATATATGTTGGAAAAGATTTCGAAACCGACATTACCAAATGCCAAAAGTCCTTTTCAGACCGTGGAGCAGGAGCAAGCAGGGCGCCGGCAAATAGTGGAAGGGCAACTGAAAAGTTTTCGTGCTCTGCTGCCGGGGCTGCTTAAGCGGCTGTCGAAGATTAAAGACCCGCGTAACCCGAAAACCGTCAAACACAAGCTTATGGTAGTCCTGTTATATGGCCTGTATTTCATTTTAGTTCCCGGCGTGAAGCCGGTCGCCAGCTGACTATGCCTAAATTTAAAGAAAACCTGAAGCTTTTATTTCCCGAACTTGAGGACCTGCCGCATCACGATACTTTAAACCGGTTGCTTATCGAGATCGAGGTGGACGGAATTGAGATTGCGTTGGTTGAAGAAATCCGCCGCCTGATCCGCAACCGCAAATTTGCGCGTTACCTGCTGACGAAAAGCTATCTGGTCACCATTGACGGCACCCGCAAATTTACCCGCTTTCTACGACGCTTTAAAAAAGTGCATGCGTCAGCTCTGCCGAACCTCGAGCTAATTGCTATGTTCAGGGGGCCAAACAGCACAAGCGTTGAAAGGAACGCAA